>CAZJLL010000068.1:0-3829 GCA_964547145.1 uncultured Candidatus Saccharibacteria bacterium
TTTGTTCGCGGCCGGTGAACCGCTGGCCATCCGCCTGGCGACCATGCACAACCTGAAATTCTATCTGAATTTGATGAAGAAGATCCGCACCGCCATCCAGTATGATTATTTCGGCGACATGGTGCGGGACTACCGGGATTATAGCAAATAGGATGTGGAAAATTGGGCAAAATCCTGCGGTTTTGGTATAATTTAGTATTATTAAGCAATCCCTCCGCTACGGCCGGGAATGGAGAATTATATGCCAGAGAATCAAGACTTGATGGAAAAAGTTGTCTCCCTGTGCAAACGCCGGGGGTTTGTATTTCCCGGCAGCGAGATATACGGCGGCATGGCCAACAGCTGGGATTACGGCCCGCTGGGAGTGGAACTCAAAAACAATATCAAGCAACTGTGGTGGCGGCGGTTTGTGCAGCAGCGCGATGACATGGTCGGCATTGACGCGGCGTTGATTATGAATCCGAAAGTCTGGCAGGCCAGCGGACACTTGGCTAATTTCACCGATCCGCTGGTAGAATGCAAAAATTGCCACGCCCGGTTTCGCGCGGACAAGATCAACACCGCTAAGCCGTGCAGCGCTTGCGGCAAGCCGGCCGGATTTACCGAGGCGAAGATGTTTAATTTGATGTTCAAGACGTTTATCGGTCCGGCGGAGGAACAGGCTAATGTGGCCTATTTCCGGCCGGAAACCGCCCAGGCCATGTTTGTGGATTTTAAAAATGTGCTGGACACTTCGCGTAAGACTTTGCCGTTCGGCATTGCCCAAGCCGGCAAGGCTTTCCGCAATGAAATCACGCCCGGTAATTTTATTTTCCGCACCCGGGAATTTGAACAGATGGAAATTGAATACTTTATCCGGCCGCCGCAGAAAGACGAAGACTGGAACAAGGTTTTTGAAATGTGGCGCGAGCAGATGCTTTCGTGGATTAAAAACGATCTGGGCATCAACCCCGGACATATTCACGAGTTGGAAGTGCCGAAAGAGGAATTGGCCCACTATAGCAAGCGGACGATTGATTTTGAGTATAGCTTTCCGTTCGGCGTAAGCGAACTGTATGGCTTGGCCTATCGCACCGACTTTGACCTGAAAAATCACAGCCAGGCCAGCGGCCAGCCGCTGGTCTATACCGACCCGCAGACGAATGAAAAAATTACGCCGCACTGCATTGAACCGACCTGGGGCGTGGACCGCTCGGTATTGGCCGTGCTTTGCGAACATTTTGACGACAGCAATCCGGAAAACGTGATTCTGCATTTGCCCCCAAAGCTGGCGCCGTATAAAGCTGCGGTTTTCCCCCTGCTTAAAAACAAGGAGCAGCTGGTCGGCAAGGCCCGGGAAATTTATGATGACTTGCGCAAAACGTTCACTGTGGCCTGGGACGACCGCGGCAACGTGGGCAAACGCTACTACAGCCAGGACGAAATCGGCACGCCGTTCTGTATTACGGTGGACTTCCAGTCCCTGGAAGATGGCACGGTGACCGTGCGTAACCGCGACAGTAAAGACCAGCCGCGGGTAAAAATAGAGGAGCTGCGGGAATATATCGGCAAAGCGCTGCAATAGGTTTCCCTCTCCTTTTGAGGAGAGGGATTAAGGGAGAGGTTGCTTTAAATGATCAAAAGAATCATCCCCGAGCCGTATTTAACCTATTCCCGCCAACTGAGAAAAACCCATAATCTTTGGGAAATAAAGCTTTGGCAGCAGTTACGCGTGAATAGATTTTATGGCCTGCCGTTCAAGCGGCAGGTGCAAATTGGCCTTTATATTTTTGATTTTGCTTGCCGCAGCAAAATGCTAATTATTGAGCTTGATGGCGGCCAGCATAGCGAAGGCGCGGTTATAGAAAGAGACAAACAAAAACAGCGATTTGCGGAAAGCCAAGGTTATAAGGTTTTACGATTTTGGAATAATGATATTGATAGAAATATTGAAGGCGTGTTAGAAATAATAAAAAAGGGATGCGGCCTTTGAAATAACCTCTCTGTCCCTCGGCAAGCTCGGGACATCTCCCCTCAAGAGGGGAGAGAGTTGTTGTCAGATTTTTTGTTTATGAATATTCATCGCGTCAAAAAGCTTCAGTCAGTTTTGAAAAATCCGCTGCTGATTAAAAAACCCGAAAACCTGTTGTATCTGACGGGTTATTCTTTTATGCACGGGTATCTGCTGGTCAACCCCTCCCGTCCTTCCCAGAGGGAAGGGGTGGTGTTTTTTGGCGACGGCTTGGAAAGGCCGCCGAAAGTCCGGACCGATTTTTTAAGCAATATTGGCGCGTATGTTAACAGCGGCCGGCTGGAGCTGGAAGACAGGTTTACCCTGGCGGAATACGATTTTATCAAGTCAAAATTGCGCCAGCAGGAAAATAGGGCGGCAATCGGCTACGTAAGGAGCCCGGTGGATGCGCAACGGGTTATAAAAGAGCCGGGCGAGATTGCGCTGGTCAAAAAATCCATGCAGATTGTGGAACAGGTTTTTATGCAGGTTAAAAAGAAATTGCGCGGCGGGCGGACGACCTCCGCCCTTACGGAAATTGAACTCGCGGAATTCATTAAAGCCGCGGGTTTAAGGCTGGGTGCGGAAGACGTGTCCTTTCCGCCCATAGTGGCCGCAGGCCCGCACGCGGCCGTGCCCCACCATGTGCCGGATAAAACCCGCCTGCGGCCGAACCAGAGCATTATTCTGGACTTTGGCTTTAAGTATAAAAATTATTGCAGCGATTTTACCCGCACTGTGTTTTTAAGGGCAGCGCCGCGGAAATTGGCGGAAGCCTACGAGTGTACCGAACGGGCATATCGCGAAAGCATAGAATTTATTAACCGGTTCTCTGCCTCCTCCCCTGGGAGGGGGGTGGAGGCAGCCGGGGTGCACCGCCGCGCTGTCGCGGTACTGGCCGAAAAGCGCCTGAATAAATATTTTATCCATTCCTTGGGCCACGGCAGCGGCCTGGAAATACACGAAGCGCCCGGCCTGTCGCCGGCCAGCCTTGATACCCTCAAGGACGGCATGGTTTTCAGCATTGAGCCGGGAGTCTACCTGCCTAAGACCGGTGGCATTCGTATAGAAGATTTGGTATATTTAGAAGGCGGACGTTGCCGAAAATTTATTGAAGTGCCGACATTATTAAAGGAAAATATCATTATATGAACCGGGAAATGGAAGGCGCGGCCAATGAGGAATTAGGCCGCATGTCGTTTGAAGAATTAGGAGAACTATATGGCCAGCTGCTGCATCAAGTCGATGAAATCCGCAAAAAGATTATCGCTTCCGCTCAAATTGCCACGGCCGAGCAATATACGGATTGGCTTGGTTTGCTGGAACAGATTCAGCCGCTGCTGGAAGATAAGGCCGGCGGGCAAATTGCGGCCTTGCGGCAAAAGCTGGCGGCCTTCCGGACAATGACGGACGAACTCTCGGCCAATATGAAATTCCAGCACGAATTTTACAAGCAGGCCGAACAGCAGGGTATTGACCCGAATAAGCACCTAATGTAATTAGGACTTACGCGCTTGCCGCTTTTGGGCCGGGCAAAGCCCTTAAGGGTTTGGCCAATATAACTTCGTTATTTTCCTGCGGTTTTGCCCGCCGTATATTTAATACACCTCTCAAATTAATTAAGATTTATGAAATTTAGAAAGACAATTCTAAAAAACGGCCTGACGGTTTTGGAGATTCCCGGCAGTGATGCGCAAAGCGTAGTGGTGGATTTTTTCATCAAGACCGGTTCGCGTTCCGAGAGCGCGTCCGAAAGCGGCATTTCCCATTTTTTGGAGCATTTTTTGTTCAAGGGCACGAAAAAATACCCCACGGCCCTGGCCATTTCCGAGCTGGTGG
>CAZJLL010000069.1:0-8791 GCA_964547145.1 uncultured Candidatus Saccharibacteria bacterium
AATCGAACCCGTGTCCTTAGCTTGGGAAGCTAATATATTGCCATTATACTATACCCGCACGCGGAATTTTTATGGAAACAATAGCCGATAGAACAAACCAAATATCGGATCAACCCCCGGTCCGTAAACCATAATTCCCCCCAAGCCGCCGGTGATAGTTATGCTGGCCAAGCCGGCCAGAGCCAAAATTACAGACAGCGGCGAATCTGCCAACAACCCAGCCATTTTCCGCAGCACCGCCCAAAAAGATTGTAGGCCGGCCGAACCGAGCCAGCGGCCGAAATTTTCACGATCCAGCCACAAAATTAAATAGCTGGCGGCCAAAAGACCGAAAATAGCAACTGATAAATCGGCAAAACTTTCATGCAGCCGGACCACCTGGCTGAAATTAGCCACTGCCGGATGAAATTCTCCCATGCGGGCTGCCAGCCGCGCGGCATCGCCGGTAGCCAGCGCTGCCAAAGCACCCAGGCCGCCAATCATCAAAAACAAGGCTTTGACGTAAAACCAATAAGGCTGGCCTTGCAGCTTGCGGAATCTAAGCAATTCCATCAGGGCGTAAACCGTAAGCAGTGCCACCGGAAAATGGACAAAAATTGGATGCAGGTTCATATAACTAAATTATAACAAAAATCTTTACTTTATTTAAACCGGGGAGCTGTACAGCGACAGTCTCCCCGCTTAGCCGCCGTCAATGACCGGGGCGTCAAAATCAGTGCCGCAAACCGGACACTGTAAAGTTACCACGCCCTTGCATTGCCGAAGGTAGAAAAGGTATCCGCAACCGCAGGACGGGCATCTCCTTGGATCATGCCGGCCGTGCGGATCGCAATCAACATTCGTGCAGTAGGCGGCCCGATACGGGCCATAATCCGTAACCGGCTGCCGGCAATAGTTACACCTGCCGTCCTGAACAAAAATAATTTCTCTACCCTTAACCATAACTCCTCCCAAATGAAACACCGCCTTCGTTGGTTGAAAGAGGTATGGCTGAAAAAGATCAAAAATTACTTTCAGCCATACCGCTTGCAGCACGGAAATCTACTCCAACTACAAAAGACAAAGCAAACGGATTCTAACCCGTTTACCCAACACTGTCAATCCTAAGTGCCTAAGGAAACATCCAGATACTTAACCAGGCGATTGCGGCGCAATAGCTGGTCAAAGTCGCCCGAACGCTTAAGTTCCAGCTTTAGTCCGGCCATCAGCTGTTCCCAATTCTTAAAATGATACTTCAGCCGCGGCTCCACCTGGGGCCGGACCAGCTGTGCCGCCGCAGCAGCGGAAGCGCGGTCAAAGCTTTGAGCCGGCAGGCTTTCCACATAAGCCGTAATATTCCTCCACTCCCCTGGCTTCAGCAAAATTTTATACATCTCCTCCGGATAAATATGGGCCAACATACGGCATTCCTCCAAAAACTGTTCCGGTTCCTCCCGATCCCTGCTGACTTTGTCGCCCAGCCTGGTAATTAACCCGCTTTGTTTGGAAAAAGAAAATGAACCCTGCCCTTCAAACTCGGCCGGATACAGCGTCTTGGCCAAATCAGCATAACGCAAATAGGCTTCCGGCTTATCAAGTAAAACTTCCAGCAGCGGCTTGACGGCGTCAATAAATACTTTCTGCGAAACGGTAATATTTTCCCGAAACAGCTGCTCGTCAAAATCTTTCAAATGAGCGCCCCAATACAAATATGCCGTTACCCCTTTCTCCGGATCATCCGACAAATCTTCAGCGCTAATTTCCTCGTTGACATCCAGCTCCTTCAGCCGGTCAACCCGCTGCAGATACGGCTCCCGGTTTTGCCCCATCAGCTCGCGCACCTGGTGCAAAAACGGATTTTCCACCAAACGCTCGCCGCGGCGCTCGGCTAAATTGGCCGGTTCAATCCCCACGCCAGTGGCATCGGCAGTCAAATGGCCCCACCAAACTTTATCAGCATCGCCATTTTCCAAATCCATAAAATGGCGAATGGCGTTTTTATCCGTCAGGGAGCCTGGATGATCTTCCGGGTCCGGTGCGGGCATTTCCTGGTTCATTTGGTAAATCGTTAACTTTCTCTTATAATTCAGTATAGATTAAGCCCTAAAATTCCACAAATGAAACTACTAGTGGTCGGCAGCGTAGCATTTGACAGCATTCAGACTCCGTTCGGCCGCGCCCGCAAAACGCTGGGCGGCAGCGCCACTTATTTCGCGCTGGCAGCCAGCAAGTTCGTCCGCCGGCCTGCCGTCATGGCCGTGGTCGGCAGCGATTTTACCGCCCGGGAAGAACGGATTTTGTCCGGCTGCGGCGTTAATACCGCCGGCTTGGCCAAAGCGCGCGGCCTGACTTTTGCCTGGGGCGGCAAATATAGCTTTGATTTAAATACCCGCGAAACGCTGTTTACCCATTTAAACGTTTTTGAAACCTTCCGGCCCAAGCTTTCGCAGAAGCAGCGCCAGGCTGACTGCCTCTTTCTGGGCAACATCCATCCAGCGCTGCAATTGGAGGTATTAGACCAGGTCAGCCGGCCCCGCTTTGTCGGCCTGGATACCATGAACTACTGGATTGAGCATGCACCCAAAGAACTGGCCCTGGCCTTACGCCGGGCCGACCTGCTGGTAATTAACGATGCCGAAGCGCGTGAGCTAAGCGGCCGGCACAATCTGGTCAAAGCGGCCCGGGTCATTCTAAGGATGATGAGGAGTCCAAAAAATATGGGAGCCGCGGCAACCCGGACGCTGATTATTAAGCGCGGCGAATTCGGCCTGCTTATGTTCCGGCAAAAACACGGACAAGCGGATTTGGAAATTTTCCATCTGCCCGGTTTCCCCTTAGAAGACGTAATTGACCCGACCGGAGCCGGCGACAGCTTTGCCGGCGGCCTGTTCGGTTACTTAAGCCGCACGGGCGACTTTGGCTGGGCCAACCTAAAGCGCGGCTGCGCGGCCGGCTCGGCCGTGGCCTCCTTCACGGTGGAGCGGCTCGGCACCGCCCGCCTGCAGACCCTGAGCCGCCGGCAGCTGGCCGTCCGCCTGGCCGCGTTCAAAAACTTGACCGCTTATGAAAATTAGCTCGTGTGGATAACCAGCCGGGGCCCGGAAAAAACCCAGCAATCGCGCCGTTTGACATCGCTGCCGCCTCTGCTAGAATGGTTATATAAAACTATAGTTTAGAGTTAAAAAAAACACCTCATCACGCCTCCTGGGGGAGCAATGCGCGCTGCGGGTTTTTTTTCTTTTTTTTTCGCGACGCAGGCGAGTCTATCCTTACTTGCAAGTATAAGCGAGCCGTGGAGCTAAATACAGGTTTAATGCCCCGCCAGCTTGATGCGGGGAACCTTTATTTTATTTATATTAACCCTGCCGCCGGTAAAGATGGCATCTAAGTCTGTTAATAACTGGCCTTAAAGCCAGGCAGCACGGACTTAAATGCCAGCCCAAAGCGCCGGCCGGCGGAACCGGAGGGAGAAAGCAAACAGTATGATACCCAAAAGCGAGCTTGAAGCGAAGACGGAGAAAGTCTATCGCCTGATCAAGGACAAGAACATCCAGTTCTGCGATATGAAATTTACCGATTTGCCCGGCCTGTGGCAGCATACCACGATTCCGATTTCCTATGTCATGGATCCTGACTTTTGGGAAAATGGCCACGGCTTTGACGGTTCATCCATCCGCGGCTTCCAGGCTATTCAGGAATCTGACATGCTGCTTATTCCCGATCCGGAAACCGCAGTGCTTGATCCCGCCTGCGATATCCCGACCCTAAGCGTCATTTGCGATATTGCCGATCCCCTGACCCGCCAGCCCTACAGCCGCGACCCCCGCTACATTGCCAAAAAAGCCGAAAACTACCTTAAATCAACCGGCTTGGGCGATACCTCTTTCTGGGGTCCGGAAATGGAGTTTTTCCTCTTTTCCCATGCTGCCTTCGGCCAGGAGCAGAACAAGGCCTACTACGTAGTTGATTCGCCGGAAGCAGTCTGGAACAGCGCCCAGAACGGCGGCAACAACTTGGCCTACAAGATCCGCAACAAGGAAGGCTACTTCCCCGTTTCGCCGCACGACACGCTGACCGATATCCGTTCGGAAATGGTGCAGAAGATGCTTGAAGCAGGCATTGACGTGGAAACCCATCACCACGAAGTCGCCACCGCGGGCCAGAACGAAATTGATATGAAGTACAACACGCTGGTGTCCATGGCCGATGCCAGCCTGATGTATAAATATATTGTAAAAAACGTAGCCAAGGCCCGCGGCCTGGTGGCCACCTTTATGCCCAAACCTTTGTTCGGAGACAACGGCAGCGGCATGCATACTCACCAGTCCGTTTGGAAAGACGGCCAGAATACTTTTTTTGACGCAGCCGGTTATGCCATGCTGTCCCAGGCGGCCAAATATTACATTGGCGGAATTTTGCGACACGCCGAGAGCCTGATGGCCATATGCGCGCCGACCACCAACTCCTACAAACGGCTCGTGCCGGGCTTTGAAGCGCCGGTCAACCTGACTTACTCCGCGCGCAACCGCAGCGCGGCCGTGCGCATTCCCATGTATTCCGCCTCGCCTAAATCCAAGCGCATTGAATTCCGCAGCCCCGACGCCACCGCCAACCCCTATCTGGCCTTTGCCGCCATGCTTATGGCCGGCCTGGACGGGATCCAGAACCGGATTGATCCGGGCGAAAGCTTTGACGAAAATACCTACGAAAGCCAGCGGGCAAAAAGCCTGAAAACCGTGCCGCGCTCCCTGGAATCTGCGCTGGATGCCCTGGCCAACGACCACGCCTACCTGCTCAAGGGGGACGTGTTCACCCAGGACGTCATTGATACCTGGATTGCCTACAAGCAGGAGAAAGAAATTGACCCCCTGCGCCTGCGCCCGCATCCGCACGAATTCAGCATGTATTTTGACGCCTAAGCAAATTGTTGATTATTGCAGGGAAAGATATTATCCTCCCCTGCCGCCGAATTAAACAAAAGACGCCCCACCGGGGCGTCTTTTGTTTATGGATTTGATATTTAAGCCCGGCCGTAGTCGTCTTCAAACCGTTCAATGTCGCTCTCGTCGGAATGGCCGGACTGGACTTCAATAAAAACCAGGTCCAGTTCCGCGCCAGTGTTGGCTGCGCGGTGCCGGGCTCCTATGGGAATATCCAGGCTGCGGCCCGGCTGCAAAGGAATAATGCGGCCGTCCACCTCCGCCTGGCCCTGGCCCTGCACCACAAACCAATGTTCGGCCCGCTGCCGGTGTGCCTGCAGGGACAGGCGCTGCCCGGGTCTGACGGTTATTCTTTTGACGCAGCTGTCGCGCAAGCCTTCGCCCAGGACGGGAAACTGGCTCAATATCTCATAGCTGCCCCAGGGCCGCTGCTCCATGTAATTGCCATTGCTCATAGCCGCATTATATCAGCTCTTGAGCTTTCGCCCAAATTTTGCTATGCTGGCTCCAATACTCAAAATCTATGAGACCAAAAAACTTCAAAAAACCCATGGTGGATTTGCATACCCACCTGGGCGCGGCCGTGGACCCGGCCATTCTCTGGGCCATTGCCCACCGCCAGGGCATCCGGCTGCCCACCAAAAATTACTGGGATTTTGAAGACATGATTACCATGTCTGGCGGGGAGAAAAACCGGAACCTGGACGAAATGAACCGTAATTTTTTCCACTGGACGGAACTGATCCAGTCCTCGCCCGAAGCCATTGAAGAAAGCGTAAAAGCGACCATCGGCGGGGGTTACCGCCGCTGCAACATTACCCTGCACGAGCTGCGCTTCAACCCGATGAAGCGGAACCGACGCGGCGAGCGGGACTTGGACCATATTATTATGTCCGCGCTGTGGGGCGCCGAACGCGCCATGCTGGAATATCCTCAGGTCAAGGCCGGCATAATTTTAATGATGGACCGGGAACTGACCCCCGCGCAGAACGAAATTATCCTGGGCAAGGCCATCAAATACAAAAGCCAGGGGGTAATTGGCGTGGACGTGGCCGGACCGAACCGCAAAAGCTTTTCCATCCAAAAGCTGAAAGACCTGTTTGCAAAAGCCAGACAGGCGGGTTTGGGCCTGACCGTGCATACCGGCGAGGAAAAGCAGCTGGACGAGATGCGCTACGTGGTGGAACAGATCAGGCCCGAGCGCATTGGGCACGGCGTGCTTTGCGCCAACGACAAACAGCTCATGACGGCCGTAGCCAAAGCGGGCATTGTCCTGGAGGTCTGCCCGACTTCCAACCTGCGCAACAGCGTATTTAAAAACGCCGCCGAACTAAAAACCGCCATCCGCGCTTTGCTGCGGCACAAAATTAAAATTGCCGTCTGCACCGACGGGCCGGAAATGTATCAGACCAGCATTCTTAAAGAGCACCAGTTCCTGCTGGACAACAAAATTATGTCGCAGCGGGAACTGGATCAAAGCGTTGCCATAGCCCGCAAGGCAAGCTTCATCAAGTAAAGCGTACAGCCCGCCTATGGCGGGCAAGCGTAGAGCGATGAGCGGACAGGGCTCAGGGGCAGCCAGGGGCTAGAGACTAGGGACGAGAGGCTAGTAATTGAACAAAATTACTGGGATATGAGATATTGGAATACCTTTAACATTTGACCTTTAAAAATTGATTTAGAATTGGAAATTTGGATTTTGATATTCTAATACTGTCCTCTAATCTTTCAATCATTAAATCTTTTAATTAGGATCCCTATTCCCTTTCTACTTGCTACTTGCCACAAGTTATTAATCTTTCCCCGGCGCACCAAAACTAGACAGCCAGGCGTATAAATTTAAAAGGCACGGTTTTCACCCCCGGGCCTTTTCCTTATATTCAAATGAGTTGAGCCTGGCGCAGGAAGCGCCAGGCTCGTTGTCTTAAGCTCTTAGGATTTTTTTGAAATGCAAACAAACAGCAGCCAGAGCAGCAGGACGGCTAGTACTACCAACGCCTTAAGCCAATCCTGATAATAAACGGCCACGGCTGCCGGAATCAGCCACATGGCCATAATGGCATAGGACGCCGCTACCAGGCCGCGGGACGGCAAAGAATTGACCGGCATAGTCCAGTATGCCGCATATACGCTGCCCAGGCACAGGAGCACGAGAGCCGTGATATCTTGCCGCGCTTGCTGCGGCTTAAGCAGCATAACAATTACCACGCCAATGCCTGCTGTGTTGCCAAGAAAGGCAAAAAAAATCGCCAAATAAAAACTCCTAATCATCTTTCCCTCCCTTTTCTGGATTGGCTGCCCTCTTGGCCAAGCCGGAAAATCCAAAATCGCCTTAATCCCAGCCGCGGGAACGGTCTAAGGAAGGATTGCGGGACAGAAAGCTGCCCCGGTAGCCGGCGGCGGCGCTATGGGAATGACCGCGGGCCGGACGGTTCTTCGGCGCAGGGCCGCGGCGGCTGCGGAAGGCATTATTTCTGCCATTCCGCGCCGGCTCGCGCCGCGGCGATGCTGCCTGTATTGCCTCGTAAGCGGGCTCTGCCGCTGCCGGCAAGGCCGCAGCCTGCCGGGCAGGCAGCTGCTTTTTAATCAAGCGTTCAATGTCGCGCACGTCGCGCTTCTGGTCAGGCGTGGCAAAAGAAATAGCCATGCCGGCGCGGCCGGCGCGTCCCGTCCGCCCAATGCGGTGGACATAGTCAGCCGGATTTTCCGGCAAATCGTAGTTAACCACCAGTTCAATGCCGGTAACGTCAATGCCGCGGGCGGCAATGTCGGTGGCCACGAGCACGCGATAGCGGCCGACCTTAAAACCGTCCAGCGCCTCCAGGCGCTGGTTAAGCGAACGATTGGAATGCAACTCCGCCGCGGTTTCGCCGGATCGGGCCAGAGCCCGGGCGATTTTTTTGGCGCCGAACTTAGTCCGGGTGAAAACCAGGGTGCTGCCGTTATGTTCTTTCAACAGCCGCTGCAATTCGGCCAGCTTCTGCATCTTGTCTACAAATACGATTTCCTGGCTGACCTGGCTGGCAGTAGTGCCGGCCGGCGCCACCTCCACGCGCACGGGCAGCCGCATATAGGAATTGGCCAGGGCGACAATCTCGCCCGGCATGGTGGCGGAAAACAGCATGGTCTGCCGTTCCTTGGGCACGTGGGTCAGGATGGTCTTCAGCTGCGGCGCAAAACCCATGTCCAGCATGCGGTCAGCCTCGTCCAAAACCAAAACGCCCGTCCGCTTCAGGCTGGCGGTCTGCTGCTGCAAATGATCAATCAGCCGTCCCGGCGTGGCAATAATCACATGGGGGTTTTTGCGCAGGCTGGCCAGCTGGCGGTTCATGGATTCCCCGCCAATGAGCACGGCGGTTTTCAGGCCCAGGGATTGGCCGATATTTTTAAGCGAGTCGTTGACCTGCAGCGCCAATTCGCGGGTCGGCAGCACCACGAGACCGGTCTGTTTGCTGCGGGCGATGCTTTGCAGCATGGGCAGGCCGAAGGCCAAAGTCTTGCCGGTGCCGGTTTGGGCAATACCCATTACGTCCTTGCCCGCAATGGCCACCGGAATGGCTTGGCTCTGGATGGGGGTGGGCTGGACAAAGCCTTTGTCCGCCAAAATTTCCAAAAGCTTGGGCGCCAGGCCCAAGCCGCTAAAACCGAAGTGAGCTGAAGTAGTTGTTTGCATGTAGTTCGTAAGACACAATTGTAACATATTATTGCCAAAAAGACAAGGGTTTCCTAAAGGGCATTCCTAGTCAAATGGAACAGATTTTAACGTTTTAGATAGGTAATCATTGGGTGAAGTAAAGATTTCCGGTGAGGAAAATCTGAGGCAAAATTCACTCACGTACTCCGGTAGGTATTCTGGAGTGGCATGATGATAC
>CAZJLL010000070.1:0-4962 GCA_964547145.1 uncultured Candidatus Saccharibacteria bacterium
CAGAACACACGGGGCTCGGGCCCAGGGACGCGCGACAAGCTAAGTAATTTTTTGCCTTCGGTGCCCCATCTAAAAGTGGGCACACCTCCCCGGCATTCCAAGCCCGATTATTAAAATTGGAAATTTGGATTTTGATATCCTAACGCTGCTACCTAATCTTTCAATCATTAAATCTTTTAATCTTAAAATTAGTTACTGCGTCAGCTGCTGAATATCGGACGGCTTAATTTGTTCAATCTGCTGCACTGACGTGCCGCTGCCGGAAAGCATAATTTTGCCCAGCAGCCAGAAGGCGAAAACGGAAATCACGGTCAGTATAATACAGGTCCAGGCTACGTCCCGGGCATCGTCCCGGTCGTCCAAAAAAAATTTTAAGGCGAACAGGAATCCGAACGGCGGCACGCCGATGGAAACCAAATAGGCCCAGCGCTTGGTTTTGGCCGGCACGGCATGGTCCTTGCTGTTTTGCAAGGCGTTGAGCATAAGCATGCCGACGTCCACGTTCGGGTTGTCTTTGCCGACTTTTTGGTATTCGTCAAATTCCTGGGCCAGTTTTTGTTCGGGGGAGTTCATAATTTTGGACAATTTAGAAATAACCGTTATTATTATAACATCCCGCCGTCAGGCTGTGCCAGAATCAGGATTCGGGGCAAAACAAAAGCCGATTATTTGCGTTATAATCTATGGCAGCAATGGATACCAACGAACTTGCCCGGCTGGCCAAAGCCGGCGATGCCGCAGCCTTTGGGCAGCTATATGACCAGTTTGCCCAAAAAATCTATAAATACATCCGGATGAAGGTAACTGACGCCCGGGAGGCGGAAGACCTGCTGCAGGAAGTATTTTTAAAGGCGCATAAGGGTCTTTATGGCCTGCGCCTGGAAAATCTGAATTTTTCCGCTTGGCTGTATAAAATTGCCGGGAATGCGGTGAATGATTATTTTCGCAAGAAATACCGTTCTCCGGAAACCAGTCCACTGGATGAAACTTTTGACGTAGCGGACAAGACCTCGCTGTTGCGGGAGGCGGAACTGGCTTCGGACGCGGAGCGGCTGCGGGGACTGCTGGCGCTGCTGCCGGACAATTATCGCCAGGTATTGGAATTGCGTTTTCTCCAGGATTTAAGCCTGGACGAGGTGGCCGCGATAATGGGTAAGACTAATTTGTCCATCCGGCTGCTGCAGCATCGCGCCTTGCGCAAAGTCCAGGTTTTAGCAAAGAAGAACGGCTATGTTATTTAATGACGATAGAAAATTTTATAAGGAAATTGGCGCTCTAAAACGTTTGGGTGCCGCCGTGCCGCCTTTGGCGGCGCAGCGCCAGGCTGAACTGAAGGCTGTTTTGTTGTCCCGGCTCGGCCAAACGGCCAAGGCCGAACAGGCTAAGTTTTTCTGGTGGCATCGCCATTTGCTGCTGCTGCGTTATGTGGTGGCGGTACTGGCTGGGTTGTCCATAATTGGCGGAACGGCCTATGCCTCCGGCGGCGCCTTGCCCGGCGATACCTTATATCCGGTTAAGTTGGCTACCGAACAGGTGCGCCTGACTTTGGCGTTGACGCCGGAGGCTAAGGTTAGCCTGCAGACCAGGTTTGCCCAAACTCGCCTGCAGGAACTGCAGCAATTGTCGGAGCGGCTAAGCCAGCAGTCCGGCGGGATGGCGGCGGTTTCCTCTACTCCTGTTGCGGCGCCGGCCGGCGGCGCTTCGCTTTCGGCTGCCGCAACGGATTCGGCTGATAGCTTAAGTCCGGATAATCTGCGCCTGCGGATTCGGGCCGAAGAAAAAGCCCGGCAGGACGTAGGCACTGCCTTGGAAAATTTGCAACAATTGCAGGCCCAGGCTCAGGCCAGCGGCGACAGCCGCACCGCCTCCTCCCTGCGCGACAGTATTTTAAACTTGCGGCAGCAGGCGCAGCAGCAAAATATTGTACCCGATGACGGCAGTGAACATCCGGTTCTGGAAAACCTGCGCGACCGGATGCAGGAGCAGCGGCAGAATGCCCCTGCCACGGCCACCCCGCCCTCTTCCTTTTTGGCGCCTACTTCAACTGTCCGGGCGCAAGGCGATGTACAGGGCCAGGTCCAGCCGGTTTCCGCAGGCGGTTCGGACGGCCAGCGTCTGGATCGGCTGAAGAATTTATTGGGAAACTAAGAGGATAAGACAAAGTATATAGGTATGCAAGGATTTAAGGATATAAGCCTGCCTGCCGAAGAGGCGGGATATAGGATATAAGATGTAAGATTTAGAATTTCAAAATCCAAATTCCCAATTTCAAGGGCTTGGAATGCCGGGGAGGTGTCCCCTCTGGCAGAAGGGACACCTCTGTCAAATCATGCTTTAGCCCCTGGCTGCCCCCTGAGCACTCAACGCTCTACGCTTGCCTAGATAAATGCCAGCTGGCCGTAACATGCTGCAGCCAGAGCCAGGCCTGTTGCGCGTAAACGTGGGTAACCGGCACATAGCGCCAAGCCGCCCAGCCCAGCAGGACGAAAAAGGCCATCCAGGCAATGCTTTCGGCAAAGTCGCCGTGGGATTGGTGATAATAAGCAGGCACGCCGTCGGCAGCTCCGGGCTGGCAGTAATGCGTCCAGCGCAGGGCTTTTAAGGGGCTCATAATAAAACCGTAAAGGCACAGCCAGACCAAAATCGCGATCCAGCGGGGCAGGTCGGCCGGAACGGCATAGCCGAATACGGCGCCGCGGCTAATCAGCCCCAGCAAACCCAGCAGCCAGAGCAGGCTGAGAATGGCCATAAAAAAGCCCAAAGCGGGGGAGGGGCGAAAGGCGCGGTAGGCCTGGCGGGCTTCCCATTTTTCGCGGCGCAGTTTTTGTTTGGCTTCATATTTCCATTTCTTCCATTCGGCCTTGTCGGCGAATTTTTGGTATTCGGTTCGGGCCCTGTCAATCAGATCCTGGGCGGTGTAGGGCTGGCCGAATGCTGCCGCGGTTTCGGCCGAAGTAGTAGCGCTGGGAATAATCAGCATCATCAAAATATATACCACAATCCAGGCGCCATGCGTCAAAATGGCCAGAGCGACAAAAATTACGCGCACCAGCGTCAGGTCCACGTTGAAGTAGGCGGCCAGGCCGGTGCAGACGCCGGCAATAACCGCGCCTTCGCGGATTTTATACAGCCGCTTGTGGGGCGCGGCGGTTTCTTTTTTCGGCGCGGAGCCGGCGGTTTCCCCGGCCGGCGCCTGCACCGGCCCCATGTCTTTTAATGTTTCAGCCACCTCTTGTTCGGTGACCACGTTTTTGCCCGGGGCCAGGCGCCGGTCAAATTTTTCGGCGATGGATTGTTCCAGATCAGCCAGAATTTCCTGCCGGTCAGGATCGTCCTGCAGCCGGCCCGCCGCCTCGCGCAAATAATCCTGCAGGGCGTTGTAGCCGCCCTCTTCCAGCTGGTAGGCCCGTCCGCGCAGGTTGATGGTAATGACTTTGTTCATAATTTTTTTAGCTAAGCCGTTTAATGGTTAAGTCTAAATTTTTCCAATATTGGTTCAGGCTGGCCAGCTGCTGGCTGCCTTTGTCTGTCAGGCGGTAATATTTGCGCGGGGGTCCGGCTTCGCTTTCCACCCACTCGTAATCCACGGCGCCTTCCCGGCGCAGACGGCTAAGCAGGGGGTAGAGCGTGCCTTCCTGGGTGGCAAATTCCGTCCGGCTTAATTTTTCCAAGATATCAGCCGCATAAACTCTGGTTTTACTGATGATGGTCAGAACTACCAGTTCCAGCAGGCCTTTGCGGATTGGAGCAAATTTTTCTTCGTTGTTCATAGTAGATTTTTATCCAAACTACCTTTCTATAACAAGGTAGCATATGGAAAAAAGTTTGTCAAATGAAAAGTCCTTAATTTAGAAGGATTTATGCCCTTGCCCTTATTAAACCTTTCCTTTTTGCCCCAATTTAACGTATAATATGTTCTAGCTGTCTATTTATTGAGGTGTCGTCCCGATAGCCTTAGGTGTATCGGGATAAGGCAGCGCCCGAGAAGTATGTACTACACTTATATAATTGAAAATTCTGATAGTCTATTGTATATCGGTCAAAGTGGAAATTTAGAGCTAAGGCTTAAGTGGCATAATTCCGGAAAATCAAAATTTACAAAGAATAAAGGGCCGTGGAAGTTAATTTATTCAAAAGAATTTAGTAATCGTGGTGAAGCGATAAGATATGAAAGATATCTTAAGAGTCTAAAAAACCCAAAATATATCAAAACAAAAATTATCTCACAATAATTTCCATCCCATTTATTGGGGTGTCGCCAAGCGGTAAGGCAGCGCCCTTTGGAGGCGCCATTCGCAGGTTCGAATCCTGCCACCCCAGCCATCTTTCGCCAAGGCTTCAGAATGGCAAGTCAATGTTTTATACTTATATTCTATTTAGTTCAAAATCTCTTAATTTTTATTTTGGGTCGACTGAAAACCTAAAGGCTCGTTTTAAACTCCATAATCGCGGAAAAATAAAATCTACCGCGCCTTATGTTCCATGGAAGTTGGTATTTTACGCCGCTTTTGATGCTGAAAAAACCGCCAGAGATTTTGAACAATATTTAAAGTCAGGATCGGGTAAAGCTTTTGCCTACAAGAGGCTATTGCAGACCGAAGCCTTGAAGAAAGATAAGTTGAATGGCATTTCCGGTATTCCGAAGCTTTAGCGTAGGATACCTGCCACCCCAGCCAAATTGAGCTAGCACGACTTCGTTGGTTTCGAAGCTCCGAAGTCGCTTTATAAAAACTTGGGATTCGACTAAAAAACCGTCCTTAATCGGGCGGTTTTGTGTTGATATATTTGTTGTATTAAATTACAACAAAGTGATATACTATTACCATGACTGAGGAATCTAAAAAGCTCGGAAATAACCTGAAAAGGATCAGGATTCAAAAGAACATTACGCAAATCAAAATTGCTAAGGCATTAAGTGTAGATCGCTCGTTTATAAGCAATATTGAGAATGGAAAAACAAAC
>CAZJLL010000071.1:0-7053 GCA_964547145.1 uncultured Candidatus Saccharibacteria bacterium
CGCAGATTGAAATGACGAACCAGTTTATCAATTACCCCATGGTCATGGTCACGGGCAAAAGCAGTCCCTTGCGCGCCATTGCGGACAAGCTGGGCCTGGAAGTGTTTGATCATCCGCCTATCGGGGGGCGCTATACCGGCCTGACCGAAGTGGCGCTGGTGCCGGCCGCCCTGATGGGTTTTGATCTGGAGGAGCTGTATGAGGGGGCGGCGGAGCTTTACCGCAGCTACGGCCGGGACAGCTTGGCCTGGCGGGCGGCCTTTGTGCTGTATCAGCTGGAGCAGCAGGGGGTAGTGGATGTGTTTATGCCGTTTTATTCCCACAACCTGTTTTACATGAGCAGCGTAATTGTCCAGCTATGCCACGAAAGTTTCGGCAAGAACGGCCTGGGCCAGACTTATTTTGCGCATGAAGCGCCGGAAAGCCAGCATCATACCAATCAGCGTTTTTTCGGCGGCCGCAAAAACATCGCCGGTTTTTTTCTATCCAGCGAGTCTTATCTGCATCCGACCGAAAATGTATTTGAGCCGCGGCTGCACGGCGTCCAGCTGAAAGGCCGCGCACTGTTTGACATTAACAAAATTCCGCTGCAGAAGGCGCTGCAGTTTGAGCTGGAGGGGACGCTGGAGGATGCGCGGATCAGCGGCATTCCGCTGCTGCATCTGCGCATTGCCGGCTTTACCGAACGAGCGCTGGGCGGGCTGCTGGCATTTTGGCAGCTCTATGCCGTTTATGCTTCCGTCTTGCGCGGAGTTGATCCGTTTGACCAGCCGCAGGTGGAAAACAGCAAACAGATCAGTTTTCATAAACGCTTGCAGTATAAGGGTTTGCTTTAGTTTTGCCGCTTTTTCCGGTTTTTTGTATAATATAGATTGTAAGGCATTTGGCTGATTTCCAGGCCGCAACTTGATTGCAATGATTCCGAGCATATATCTCAATTTAGAAGACGATGTCGCCAAGGTGATAACCCGGCTGAAACATAATACTGCCCGCCAGGCGGTGTTGGTTTTTCCCAAGCGCTCGCTGATGTTCAGCGACAGCATTAACCTGCGGCTGCTAAAGAAGCAGGTTGACCTTTTGGGTAAAGAGGTTTTTATTCTGACCATGGATGAACGCGGGCAGCTTTATGCCAAGGAAGCGGGCTTTGCCTTAAAGTTCCTGCCCAAGACCCCGGCTGGCCGCGGCGTCGGCGATATCAGAGTGGCGCGGCCGCAGGCGCCCGCAGCCGCGGTATTGCCGGAAAAAGAACCCGCGGCGGCAATAAAGCGGCGGGCTGTTTTAAGCGTTAAGCGGCCGGCGCAGAAGCCGGTGCTTCAAGCCGTGGCTGTTTCTTCCCCCCGGCCGATGACAGACGTAAAGATAAACGATTCAATTTTTCCCCGCGAATTGGAGCAGCAAGACCGGCAGGCCGCAGCGGAGCAAAAGAAAAACCATGGCCATAAGGGCCTGGTGGCAATGCTGATAATTTCCCTGCTGATTGTAGCGGCGCTGGTTTTGGTGGTTTTGCCGAAGGCAGAGGTGATGATTTATCCTAAGACGGAGAATGTGACCAGGGATATGGAAATCAGCATGAGTACCAACATTGGCCAGGTCGATTCGGCCGCCTTAACCATGCCGGCGGCGAAAGTAGATGAAACAGTCAATGTCAGCGGAGTTTTTTCTAGCCAAGGCAAGCAGCAGGTGGGCAACAAAGCCGACGGGACCGTTAAAATTTATAATTTTACGGGCGCACCCATAAATTTAAAGGCTAGCACGACCATTCTAACTGTCGGCAGCAAAAATTATACTTTGGCCGCCGATGCGTTCGGCATTAAGCCGACTAGTTATAGCAATGCCAAGACTAAGGAAGTAAACCAGGATAGCCTGAGTCCTTCCGTAGAGGTGGTGGCTCAGGATGGCGGGGAAGATTTTAACCTGCCCGCCGGTACGAGGATGGAAATAACCAATCAGGTCTTTGGCAGCAGGCCGCAGGTGTTATATGCCAAGACAGACACCGAGATTTCCGGGGGCACGACGCGCTACTTGTCCGTTATAGGACAAAGCGATGTGGATGCCGCGAAAAATCAGCTACAGAGCCAGGCCATGCAGGAAATCCGCGACAAGCTGAAGGGGAGCGGTCTGGTGCTGCCGGAACAGTCTTATAGTTTCGTCGTTTCTCAATTTACCACTGACAATCCGGTCGGCGCCCAGGCGCCAAGCTTTAATGCCAGCCTTCAGGCCAAGCTGAGCGGCCTGGCTTATAAAGATGCTGACTTGCAAAGTTTAATCAGCCAGCGCATCACCCAAACGATAGCCGACAACAAAACATTGGTACCCAAGGGGCAAGACGCGGTCAGTGTAGGAGTAAAAAATTATGATCCGGCCGGCCAGCTGGCGACTTTGAACGTGCATTATGAAGGGCTCGCTGTTTACGAAGTTGATCTGTCTAATATTGAAAACCAGCTGAGGGGGAAGAATCAGGCGGAGGTTAATCAGCTGCTTGATGCCCGGCCTGAAATAGATAAGATAGAAATTACCCTGGCTCCGTCTTGGCAGAAGACTTTTCCATGGCTGACAAAAAAGATAAGAGTTTCCGTGGTTCAGCCAGACGGGTCTAATTAATTTAGCTTTAACTAAGCCATATTTTTTCTAACCAGGTCAAATCCAAATGGAGATTTGACACTTTATTTTAGTTTTGTTAAAATATGCAAAGATAAAATTATAGTCAAGTTCATTGGTCTCCAGTAATCAAGACTTAGGGAAGTCTGGCAAAACTCAAAAGGATATTATAGAACTTGAGGGCAAAGTCATGGAGAATTTGCCTAATGCTATTTTTCGCGTCCTGCTGGACTCCGGCCAGACCGTTTTAGGACATTTGTCAGGCAAAATGCGGGTAAATATGATCCGCGTCATGCCGGGCGACAGGGTAATTATTGAAATGACCCCCTACGACCTGACCAAGGGACGGATAACCCGCCGCATGAGACAGTAATCATTTAGCAATTATCTTAGATTTATGAAAGTCAGGGCAAGCGTAAAACCTATGTGTAAGAAATGTAAGATCGTCAGGCGTTTCGGACGAGTCTATATTATTTGCTCCAACCCCAAGCACAAACAAAGACAGGGCTAGGGCGCCAGGGGCGCAAACTTATCGGATTATAAATCACATTTACCCGATGAGTCTGATAACTTTATAAACTTTTTAAAGACTATTTTATGGCTCGCATTGCCGGCATTAACATTCCCAACGAAAAACGGATTGAAGCCTCGCTTCCTTATATTTATGGGATTGGTTTGAGCCTGTCCAAAAAGATCCTGGCGGCGACCAACGTGGACCCAAATAAGCGCACCAAGGATTTGAGCGAAACCGAACTGAACCGCATCCGCGAATATCTTGAAAAGAACTTTAAGGTAGAAGGGGCCTTGCGCCAGCAGGTAATGCTCAACATTAAGCTGCTCAAAGAAATCGGCGCTTATCGCGGCATTAGGCATATTAAAGGTTTGCCGGTCCGCGGCCAGCGCACTAAGACCAATTCCCGCACCCGCCGCGGCAATGTCAGAAAGACTGCCGGCAGCGGCCGCAAGACATCGGCGGAAAAGACCTAAATTTAGCTTAGCTTTTTATCCGGCTCTAATTTATTTATTTTTATACCCATATGGCTGACGAATTAACCGAGACCGCCGCGCCCCAGCAGGCTGCCGTGGCCGAAGGCCTTACCGCTGCAGAAGCTGGTGCAAAAATTAAGACCAGCAAAAAGAAAAAGTCCAAGGTCAAGGTGACCAAAGGAAAAATTTACGTTAACTCCACTTACAACAATACCATCATCTCCGCAACGGATTTGAGCGGTAATGTCCTCATCTGGAGCAGCGCCGGAAAAATCGGTTTTAAGGGCTCCAAAAAATCCACGCCGTATGCCGGCCAGCGGACCATGGAGGATGTACTGGCGAAAATGAAAGAGCGCGGTTTGGCCGAAGTGGATGTGCTGATAAAAGGCATTGGCAGCGGCCGTGAATCCGCGGTTCGCGCCTTGCAGGGCAGCGGCTTGAACATTCTGTCCATCCGCGACTTGACTCCTACCCCGCATGGCGGCGTCCGGCCGAAGAAGCCCCGCCGCGTGTAGCAATGGCAAGTACAGGGTTTGTAAAGTTATACGGTTTGTCAGGTGCTTGCAGTAACTTTACGAACTTTATAAACTTTATAACCTGATAAACTTAGTTATGAGATATACCGGACCAAAAGTTAAAAAAGCCAGACGCCTGGGCATGGCCTTTACCGCCAAAGATACCAAGGTGATGCAGAAGCGCAATTTTGCCCCCGGCCAGCACGGCCAGAATCGCAGCCGGCTGTCGGAATACGGCCAGCAGTTGCGCGAGAAGCAGAAGGCTAAAGTGGCTTATGGCGTGCTGGAGCGGCAATTTGAAACCTATTTCAACAAGGCCTTAAAACAGGTTGGCGTTACCGGTGACAATCTGATTAAAATGCTGGAGACCAGGCTGGATAACATTGTCTACCGTCTCGGTTTCGCTGAAACCCGGGCCCAGGCGCGCCAGCTGGTGAATCACGGCTTCTTTGAAGTTAACGGTAAAAAGGTTGATATCCCGTCTTATCAGGTCCGAGTCGGCGACGCCGTAGCCCTGCGCCAGGCCAAGCAGAAAAAGGCTTATGTGGAAAAAATTAAAGAAAAGCTTAAGAATTTCCGTACTTTGGACTGGCTGGAACTAAACCAGAACACCCTCTCCGGCAAGGTACTAAGCCAGCCGGATGTGCAAGGGTTGAATCAGAATATCAATACGCAGCTGATAGTGGAACACTACAGCCGCACCTAGTGTGACAAGTTTGCCTCTTTATAGCATTAACCTAGGAGGTCAATCCTATGGAAGCAATTCCATTGCCTAATCAGGCCAAGGTAGCCGAGTTGGGTGACAATAAGTATAGTGTCGTGCTGGAGCCGCTTTATCCGGGGTATGGTGTTACCATTGGCAACGCCATGCGCCGCGTGTTACTTTCGTCCATGCCCGGTGCGGCCGTAACGGCGGCCAAGATAAAGTACGTGGATCACGAATTTGCCACTATTCCCAACGCCAAAGAAGACGTTATTCAGATTATCCTGAATTTAAAGCAGCTGCGCGTGAAAAGCTTTAGCGCCGAGCCGGTAAAACTGCAGCTAAAGGTTAAAGGGGAAAGGACCGTTACCGCCGCCGACATTAAAGAAACCGATCAGGTTCAGGTTATTAACAAGGATCTCCATATTGCCACGCTAGACAACAAAAATGCCGATTTTGAAATGGAGCTGACGGTGGAGCAAGGGCGCGGCTACGTGCCGGTGGAAGCCCGCGAGAACATTAAGCCGGAGGTTGGCATTATCGCGATTGATTCTATTTTTACTCCGGTCAAGTCCGTTCATTTTGAAGTTTCCAACGTGCGCGTAGGCCAGCTGACCAATTTTGACAAGCTGGAAATCGTGATGGAGACCGACGGTACCATTACCGGCGGCGAGGCGGTTGATATTGCCGCTCATATTCTGGTTGATCATTTTTCCATGATGTTTTTGAACGACTTCGGCAAAAACGGCATAGTCGAAAGCGAAGCGGAAACCGCTCCAGCGGAGAGTGAAACCCAGCCGGCCGGCGAAAACGAAATTTTGAATTCCACTTTGTCTACCCGCGCCAAGAATGCGCTGACCAAAAACGGCATTACCAGCATGCAGCAGCTGCAAGCCTTAAGCAGCGGAGAGATTGAGAACTTAAGCGGTTTGGGCGACAAGACCATCAAGGAAATTTTGGAATTTTTAGCCAGATAAATTATTTTTAGAATAGATTTATGCGCCACCAGAAAAAGAAGAAAATCGGCAAAGGCAAGGATCATCGCCGCAAGCTGCTGCGCAGCCTGGCTTCGTCCCTGATTCTCTATGAAAGAATTGAGACCGGCTACGCCAATGGGCGCGCGGCTAAGACTTATGCGGAAAAGGCGATTACCCTGTCCAAGACCAATAGCCTGCATGTCCGGCGCCAGCTGCTGTCCAAGCTTAGCCCCATGGCCGCCAAAAAGGCCGTGGAAGTGCTGGGGCCAAAGTATTCGTCCCGCAAGGGCGGCTATACCCGTTTAATTAAGCTTAATGATCCAAAATCCGGCGCATCCAAAGTTATGCTGGAATTAGTGGACTAACCTTATATGAAGTCACAGAAAACAACTTTGGCTGCCAAGCAGCCGCGGCAGTGGCACCAGATTGACGTTTCCAAACTTCCGCTCGGGCGCGCGGCTACGCAAATCGCCAACTTGCTTCGCGGCAAGCATAAGCGCGACTTTACCCCCCATATGGATATGGGAGACTACGTAGTGGCGGTTAATGCCGGACATTTGCGCCTGACCGGCCGCAAGATCAGCCAGAAGGTTTATTACCGCCATTCCGGCTATTTGGGCGGCCTGAGAACTACCGCTTTAAAAGACTTGATCCAGCGCCGGCCGGAAGACGTGCTCAGGCGCGCGGTCTTCAGCATGATTGACGATCTGAAATTCCGCAAGAAGATTATGGCACGCCTGAAGATTGTCAAAGACGATAAACATGATTTTAAAATTGACAAAGCTTCCTAATTAAGTTTATGCCTACTAAAACCCCCACCACCAAGACGGCCAGTAAGACCCCGCGCAAGCCCCGCGCGACCGCGGCCAAAAAGGCCGTTGCCAAGCCGGAACCGGTTGTTGCCCCCGCCGACACGGCGGCCGAGCAGATTCCCGTCGTCCACGCGGCCGCTTTGGGCAAGGATAGATACATTTTTGCCACCGGGCGCCGCAAGACAGCCATTGCCAATGTCCGCCTGTTTGAAGGCAAAGGCCAATCCCTGGTCAACAAGCTGCCTTTGAACAAGTATTTCTCCTTTGACTTTTACCACGATGAGATTATCAGCCCTCTGGAAGTTACCGGCTTAAAGAGCCAATATTACTTTGTTGACCACTTAAACGGCGGGGGGCTTCATGCCCAGGCTACTGCCCTGCGCCATGGTGTCAGCATGGCCCTGGCCCAGCTGTCGGAAGAAGTGCGCAAGGGACAAAAGGAAAAGATTGCTCAAGGCTGG
>CAZJLL010000072.1:0-9989 GCA_964547145.1 uncultured Candidatus Saccharibacteria bacterium
TTCCAAGCCGGCAAACAATTTTACAAGCTTGGAAGAATTTCTAAATATCTTTAGACCCGCTATTTTATCATATATAACTGTAAAAAGCAACCTTATAGACAGGTTGCTTTTTACAGGGAAACAGGACATGGCCCATTTCTAAATTACAAACCAACACACAAATTAGTGGGTCACACCCCATATTTATGGCCCGTTTAATTTTCGTTTATTTTTACGCCAAAATTATAAACAACTCTTAAACAAAAGTAAAGTCTTTTCCAGCCGGGAACCACTTGGCAGGACTTTCTTAATGCTATAATTCTCCTATGAACGGGCAAAATGCAACCTTGAATCGGGCGCCGCTGAAACAAACCACCCTGTGCCTGCTGCTGCGGGACGGACAAGTTCTGCTCGGCCTGAAGAAGCGAGGGTTCGGCAGCGGCAAATGGAATGGCTTCGGCGGCAAGGCCAAAGACGGGGAAGATGTTATGACAGCCGCCATCAGGGAACTGCAGGAAGAAATTTCGGTAATGGTGCGGCCGGAACATTTGCTTAAGGCTGCCGTGTTCAAATTTTATTATCCAAGCCAGCCGGAATCCAACCAGAAGGTTACGGTGTTTTTGGCCAGACAATGGCAGGGCGAGCCGGCCGAATCGGAAGAAATGCGCCCGGCCTGGTTCGCCTTTGCCGCCATCCCCTACCCGCAAATGTGGCCGGACGACAAACACTGGCTGCCGCAGGTTCTGGCCGGCAAAAAACTGACCGGTGAGTTCTATTTCAACAATAATGCCAGCGAACTGGCCAAATTCCGTCTGGCGGAAATTTAAACATTTTGCCGTATATGCCTTCTTAGTATATAATATATACTATTAAGACTTAATCCCTATAAATATGCAAATCAAAGACAAAGTCATTGTCATTACCGGCGCTTCCGAAGGCATTGGCCAGGCTACCGCCCGGGTTTTGGCCGGCGCCGGCGCCAAGGTCGTTTTAGTGGCGCGCAACAAGGAAAAACTGGACCAGCTGGCAGCCGAACTGCCCGGCTCCCTGGCCATGCCGACCGACATGCGCAAAGCCCTGGAGGTCAAGCGCATGATTGACGAAACCGCGGCCAAATTCGGCCGCATAGACGTGCTTATTAACAACGCCGGCCAGGGCATGTCCGGACCGGTGGAAAACATCAGCCTGGACGATTACCGGGAAATGATGGAGTTGAATGTCTACGGCGTGGTCTGCGCCATGCAGGCGGCAATTCCGCATATGCGCCGGCAGGGCGGCGGCATGATCTTAAACATCAGTTCGCGGGTGTCCAAAAACTACTTCCCCAACCTCGCCGCTTATGCCTCTACCAAATACGCGCTTAATGCCCTATCCCTGACCGCCCGGCAGGAACTGGCGGCGGACCATATTATAGTCAGCGTGTTTCATCCCAAAATGACGGCCACGGACTTTGGTAAAAATTCCCTCGGCCGCCGGATGGCCAGCGCCCCGCAGCCCGCGTCCCGCAGCGGCATGGAAATTGACACGCCGGAGCAAGTTGCTGTTAAAATCGCCGAACAGATTGAATCGGAAGAGCCGGAAGCGGCCATGTAGCTTCTTTATATACCAAACAGACCAAAAGGCTTAAAGCCTTTTGGTCTGTTTTTTAGCAATAATTACCTTTGCGGCTTTGCACTTTTCAGATATTTTTTCAGGTCGCTAATGCTGATAACAGCCAAACCATATTTCCGTGCCAGCTTGAGCAAGTCCGGCAGGCGGGCCATACGGCCGTCGTCCCGCAAGATCTCGCACAACACTCCAACCGGCGCAAAGCCTGCCGCCTGGGCCAGCGCCACGGCTGCTTCGGTGTGTCCGTCGCGGACAGCCAGGCCTTTGGGGTGGGCAATGAGCGGAAAAACATGGCCGGGGCGGGTGAGCTGGCCGGGGCGGGTTTTGGGGTCCGCCAGCAGGCTAATGGTCCGCGCCCGGTCGTGGGCCGAAATGCCCGACCCGCCATTATTGGCATTCACGGAAACCGTAAAACTGATGCCGGTGGTTTCGGTGTTCTTGTGGCGCGGCACCATTAGCGGCAGCCGCAGCTGCCGGGCACGGCCCTGGGTGAGCGGGACGCAGAGCAAGCCGCGGCCGTGGGTGACCATAAACGCCACCTGGCGCGGCGTAATCAGCTCCGCGGGCAGGTAAAAATCACCCTCGTTTTCCCGCCGGGGGTTGTCCACCACAATAATCAGGCGCCCGCGTTTAACTTGCGCCAGCGCTTGGGGTATGGTTGACAGGCGCGTCATAATTTCGCGACCAGCTGAATCATGGCCAGGGCCGTATGCGCGGCTTCCGCACCCTTATTCTCCACTTTGCGGGTCGCGCGCTCCACCGCATCCTTGGGGTCATAAACCGCCAAAATTTCGTAAATTATCGGCAGTTCGTATTTCAGCGACAAATCCATGCAGGCCCGGGCGGTTTCGTTGGCAATCTGCTCAAAGTGGTAGGTCTTGCCCTTGTAAATGGCCCCGAACACAATAATTGCATCGTATTTATTTTCCTCCGCCAGCAGCTTCACCACCAGCGGAATCTCCAGCGCGCCCGGCGCGCGCAGCATGGCCACCTGGCTTTTGCCCACGCCTTTGTCCTGCAGGGCTTTTAAACAATGTTTTTCCAGCGGGCCGGTTACCTCCGGCCGAAACGAGCTGCTGACAATGGCCAGCCTAATATCCTTGGTTTTTTTCATACCGATTTCTTTAATAATAGAACTTACGCGAAGAATAGGACCTTACGCATTTGGCCAAGAACGAGGCATTTTCCGAAGATTTTGAGAGGCGTATTCAATATACGGCGAGCAAAACCGCAGGAAAATAACGAAGTTATTGGCCAAACCCTTAGGGCGCAGCCGCTTGCCAGTCGGGCTTTGCCCGGCCTAAAGCGGCAAGCGCGTCAGTCCTAAATAATTTAATAAGATACTTTGCTACAATGTCCGTTTCAATATTAACCCGGTCCCCCGCCCTGGCCCCGGCAAAAGCGGTCTGCCGCCAGGTGTGCGGAATCAGGCCAACGCGGAAACGGTTTTTAGCCGCCGCAATCACGGTCAGCGACACGCCGTTTACGGCCACCGAACCCTTGGCTACCAAAGCGGCGGCCAGCTCCGGCGGCACGGCAAAATCAACCAGGCGGCTGTTCCCTTTTGGGATAATGCGCAAAATTTTGCCTGTACCATCCACATGCCCCTGTACAATATGCCCGTCAAGTCTGCCACCGGCTTTCAGCGCCAGCTCCAGATTGATCCGGCTGCCGGGCTGCAAATCGCCCAGCATGGTTTTT
Organism: uncultured Candidatus Saccharibacteria bacterium; assembly: GCA_964547145.1. Lineage (GTDB taxonomy): Bacteria > Patescibacteriota > Doudnabacteria > UBA920 > UBA920 > PALSA-1336. The sequence continues at coordinate 3,289 of CAZJLL010000072.1, forward strand.
TGCCAGCTCTCCGGCATTACTTCCGCTAAAAAAGCATCCCGGCCGATGCGGCGGGCAACCGTCAAACAGGCGCCGTTGACCGAAACGCTCTGGCCCAGGCGCAGGCTTTTGGCCAAAGCACCGCAAGCCACCGTTATGCTGTTTTTACTTTTATCCTTTACCGTGCCTAAACGGGTAATAATGCCTGTAAACATTTATTGCGAAATTAAAAAAGCCCCAAAAGCTTTGGGGGCATCTTGAAATTTTGCGCCAGGCGCAAAACAGCTTTCTTTCATCCCGACTATACGGTCGGCTCCGGAATTATGCCGGATCCTGCGCCAGGCCTTTTTGCAAGAACCCAAGCGCTCGCGGGCTAAACCGCCGATTGGGATTTGTTCCCTTTTGGAAACTCACCCGACCCCGAAAGCCAACTTATTATAAAGAAAAAAAACGCTTTATGCAATAATCTCCTGGGAGTTACCAGCCTTTTACAAAATATGCCTTTTTAGATAAACTGCAGATACCTTCCTAAGGTGGAAGGTCCTCCCGACTTAGGCAGGCTGACTATTCGAACCGCCTTTTGGCGATCCGGATAAACGTCGCATTTGACTTTAGGCTAACCGGCCCAAGGTCCGACGCGCATGCGGCCTGCTCTCGCGGCCTTAGGCTTACACGGCCTTAATGGCTGCACCCAAAACAATCCTTTGCCAGGAAAGTTTTGGGTTTTTTTATTAGCGACGCAGGCGAGTCTATCCTTGCTTGCAAGGATAAGCGAGCCGAGGAGCTAAATACAGGTAGCTCTGCTGCAAAATGCAAGCCGGCTCCTTGCAATAATACTCCGCCAGCTTGGCAAGCGGGGACCTTTATTGCCGCCTAAACCCGGGGAAACAGCGCGCCGCGGAACTCATTGTTCACAATCAACGGCACGCCCCGCAGGGATTGGATGCGCAGAGAAATGGCCTTGACCGGGCAGTTGTGCTGCCGGCCGCTGCGGCTGGCGCAGTGCGCGCACAAACCCTGCAGCTGGGAGACAATCTGCAATTTTTGTTTTTCCAGTTCGGACATAAAATTAGCGTTGAGGACTGAGAAATGAGTCGTGAGTTAACACAAAAATTATACTACTTGCTACATTACCCTATCTACCAGTCTATTCCAGATTCCGGATGACGCCGACAACCTTGCCCTGCACCATCCATTCTTCCTTGGGATAAATATTCTTATACTCCGGATTCTCGGCTTTCAGGTATGCCCGGTTTTTTATCTGGACAAAGCGCTTGACCGTGGCTTCGTCATGGAGCAGCGCCACCACAATGTCGTTATTTTTAACTTCGCGGGTCGGCCGGACAATAACCAAATCGCCTTCATAAATTCCGGCATTCACCATACTATCGCCGCGCACCCTGAGCAGAAAAACATCGCGCCGGCCCTTAATCAAACTGTGCGGCAGGTTAATCCAGTCTTCCACCTGTTCTTCGGCCAAATGCGGGGTGCCGGCCTGAATGCGCCCGAGCAGCGGCACGGCTATCAGCCCTTTTTCCAGGCTTTGGCCCAGGGCATTTAGGACTTCTATGCCCCTGGCCTTGCCGTTAGTCCGAATAAAGCCGCCGTCTTCCAGGGCGGCGAGCAGCTTAGCCACCGCATTCTTGGATTTAACTTTTAAAAATTCTGCCATTTCCGAAACGCTGGGCGGCAGATTGCGTTCGCGGATTTCCCTGACAATAAATTGCAGCAGCTGCTTCTGCCTGCTGGTGATGGATTTGTCCATAAAAGCTTTCTTGCTGAATGTTTTGGTATACTCAGTTTATACGTTCGTTCACCTGCTGTCAAAGGCCAACAAAAATAGGGTAAACGGTTGTTTACCCTAAAGTTATCCACACGCCCATGACAAAACTTTTGTGCGGCCGCTATTTGGTATTGAGCAAAAATTTGACTAGCGCCAAAATAGCCTGCCAGATATTTTCCAATATCGGCTTGCTGCCGGGCAGCAGCAAAATTAAGGCAATCAGATAAATCCAATCCTTCCGGACTACCTTAAATAAGGAGTAAACCAGCAGGATGGCAGCCAGGATGGAAATGACCGGCCGGGTGCTGGCCGGAAAATTATTCAAAAACTCCAAATATAGATTCTGGATGTCGGCTAAAGACATAAGCCCTATTTTTTACGTTTACCCAATTCGTCCACCACGACCAGGTGGCTGTAATCAAAAATGTCCTTAATGAATCGATCAAAGGTATCGCGGCGCTCCAAAAATTCATCCACGCTCATAATGCTGTAATTAATTTCCTGACCCATGAGCTTTTCCGTCTGCTTGAGGAAATCGGCCAGTTTGTTCAGATTGACCTTGCCGACCAGGAGCAGATCCACCGGCAGATTAGCCTGGCCGCAAAACAGCCCGCTTAAAAACGCCGCCTTAATCTCCCCCAGCTGGCGGATGGCGGAAAACAGTTCGTCGTGGTATTTGGGGCCTTCTTTCTGCCAGTAGCTCTTTAATTCCGGAAACAGCTTGTATTTGGCGTTAATCAAATAATACTTCTTGCCTTTTTTGCTAAAGGCGCGCAGCGGGCCCTGGGCGGCCAGCTTGTTTAAGCTGTGTGCGGCTTTAAGGTTGGACAGGCCAAGCCGCCTGGCTATTTCCATGACGGAAAAGGACCGCTGCGGCGCGGCCAGGAAAAAGCTTAATACGGCCGAGTCGGTTTTGGAATCAACTATCTCTTTGAGCATGTACATCCCTTAATTAAAACTAAAAACATTATAGCACATTTTGTTTTTTTGCAAGAAATGTTGTATAATTATAGTTAACCGACAACCGGCCAGAAATCAACAACCAACGGGGTTCGTCCCGGTTTTCCCATGGAAGAACTTGAGTCACAAATAGCCAAAATCCAGCTCGGTGGCAGCAAAAACTCCAGCAGCTACGTTTATACTTTGGCCGAAAAAGCCGGCGGCGGGCCTGCCGAACTCTATATGGTGGCCGAACTGCCCTTGCTCAACCCGGCTGCCGAAGAATCGTGCGAGCGGATTTGCCAAGCCATAGCCGGCAGTTTAAAACGCGCCTACCGCCGCCAATACGGCGACGAGGCTTTTGAAAATGCCATTAGCCAGGCCAATGAAGAGCTGGGCAAGCTGGCCTCCATGGGCCAAACCCACTGGATAGACAAGCTCAACTGCATCCTGGCGGTCAAAAGCGGAGACACTTTCTATTTGGCTTCCTGCGGCAAAGTTTCCGCTTACTTGCTGCGCAACCGGGAATATACCGACATTTCCTGCTCCCCGGCCAAAAGCCATCCCTTAAAAACTTTTGAAACCTATGCCTCGGGCAAAATCCGCCTGGGCGATTTGCTTATTTTGTCCACCACCCAGCTATTCAATTATCTGTCCACCGACCGGCTGCTCAATATTGTTGATAACGCCGATTTTTTAACGGCCACCAAAACGATTATTGAATTGCTGAAGGAAAACGCCGAACCGCAAGTGGCTTTTGGCGTCCTGCTGAACCTGCAGGTGCCGCTGGGCCAGACGCCGGAAGAGGGGCACGATTTGGAAAATTATGCGGTGGAAACTAACCCGGGCGGCAGCTGGGTTCACAAAGCCACCGGCTACTTCCGCGCCATTTTCGCGCTGGACAAAAAAGTCTCGCGCGTGCCGCAGACCAATCTGCCCAAAATTTCCCTGGGCCAAAAAATCAAAAATCTGGGCGGCGACACCAGGCAGCTGCTGCAGCAAAGCAAAAACTGGTGGCAGCGGGCCAAAAGTTCGGCCAAGGTGGTCCGCTCCACCGTCAATACCCAGAATTTTAAGGCTCTCAGTCCGCAAAAAAAATTCTTTTTTACGGCCGCCTGCATCCTGCTGGTTGCCGTGATTGTCAACGTCTATGTGGCCGCCCGCGTTAAAAATACCCGCAAAATAACCCAGCAGGTAAATTCCCAGTTGACCGCCGCGCAGACGCTTTTAGGAAACGCCCAGGCCTCTCTGCTATATAAGGACGACGCGGGCGCAGCCAAATACTTCAATCAGGCCAAGAGCCAGATGCCGGAGGCCAAAAGCGTGGATGCCTCAAACCAGGAATTGTATAAAAAAGTGCTGGCCCAGCTGACGGACACGGAAAACCAGATGGAGCACATTGTGGAGCCGCAGGTTGCCAATCTGGGCAACCTGGGCCAGGGCGGCAGCCTAATCCGGCTGCCGGAGATGCTGGCCGTACAAACCGGCCAAAGCCTGGTCAGCTATTCCAACAGCGACGGCAAAATTGAAGACAGCGCGCTCAAATCACCGGTAACCATTGCGGCCAATGCCTGGATGTCCGGCACCACCGCAGCCGTCTACGACGGCACCAGCCTCTACCAGTGGAATTACGCCACGGGCAAAACCGGCGCGGCTTTTGCCCAGAGCGTGCCGGCGCAGGACCAGTTCGGCGGTTTGGCCCAGTATCCGGTTAACAACCGCGTCTATGCCGTGGACAAGCAGAATATGCAGATTGTCAATTTTTTGCCCGCCCAAAATACCTTCTCCCGTCCCGTGGTATCCGTGCGCGACCCCGGCCTGGCCCAGGCCATGGATATGGCCATCGGCATTGACGGCAGCATTTACGTGCTGGAAAAATCGGGCGTTGCCAAATTCCAGGCCGGCCACCTGGCCAGCTTTACCATGCCTTACCTCTCCCCCGCTTTCTCCGGCAGCGGCCGGATTTACACCCAGCAGGGCTTTAGCTACCTTTATGTGCTGGATGCCGGCAATAATCGCGTGCTGGTGCTGGACAAAAGCGGCGCCCTGAACTATACCCTAAAATCAGACCAGTTCGTTAATTTAAAAGACCTGGCCGTGGATGAAAAAAATAAAACCCTGTATCTGCTGTCCGACGGCAACCTGCTTAAGGTCAGCCTGCCTTAAAGCCCGGCGGCCGCCAAAAAATCGTCCGTCAAAACCCTGGCTTCGGCCAGGGTTTTGCTTTGCAGCAGCCTGGCCCGCAATTCGTGGGCGCCGGCAAAGCCGCTGCAGTAGGCCTTAAAGTGCTTGCGCATAATCACAAACGGCTTCTGCGGCAGCAGCTGTTCAAACAGGGCGGCATGCTCAAGCATAGCCTGCAGGCGCTTTTCCGGCGCCGGCTCATAATTGTCGGCGCGGAACAGCCAGGGATTGCCAAAAGCGCCGCGGCCGATCATTACGCCGTCGCAGCCGGACTCCTGCGCCCGGGCCAGGCCTGCGGCCCGGCTGTTAATGTCCCCGTTGCCCAAAATCAGCGTGCGGATTTTATCCTCTCCCTCGTCTCTTGTCCCTAGCCACTTGTCTCTAAGTTCCACCGCTTCCGCAATCTTGTCCCAGTGCGCCGGCACTTTGGACATTTCTTTTTTGGTGCGGGCATGCAGGGTCAGCGCGGCCGGTTGGGTCTGCAGCAGCGCCATGACCCAGTCGGCCATCTCGTCCGTCCGGCTGTAGCCCAGGCGGGTCTTTACCGATACGGGCAGGCCGGCGGCGCCGGCTTTTGCCGCCAAGATAATCTCCTGGGCTAACTTAGGCTGGCGAATCAGGGCGGCGCAGGCACCCAGGCCGATTTCCTTTTCCTGGGGGCAGCCCATGTTAATATCTATGCCGTCAAAACCCAACGAGGCGGCCAGGGCGGCGGCGCGTTCAAATTTGGCCGGATCCGTGCCCCAGAGCTGGATGACAATGGGATGCTGGATAGGGGTAAAAGACAGATCCGCTTTAAATTTTTCAAAGCCCTGCGGATGCAGCAGGCCGTCTATGTTGATGAACTCTGTAAACATGACGAATTCATGCCGCGGCTTCCGCCCGGCCACGGCCGGCACGGCAGAATAGCGCGCGAACATTTCGCGGAAGGCGACGTCGGTCACTTCTTCCATGGGCGCCAGGCAAAAAATCGGACGGGGTAAATTGTGCCAAAAATTTTCCATAAAATTTATTATAACGATATTTTAATTTAAAAACCGGAGTCCAGCAATACTATAAAAAGAGAAGCCGGCGGCGCAAAGCATGCACCGCCGGCTAAATCTGCTTAAGACGACTTCAGGGCTAGACTACAAAGGTCTCCAAGATATAGTCGTCTAATTTGCAATCCGACAGACGGCCGAAATACTGAGCCGCCCAAAGGGCCGTTCTAACCCTTTGAAGCGCAACATCCATACTGATCTCAATACTCTCCAGTTCAACAGCATACTTCTCCCACGGCAACTGGGCAGACTGGCGTTTCAACTCTAGCTTGGTTTTCCCCCAGTTAGCCTCGTTGTAATCCTGTGCCAATCCTAGTAGCCGGTGCTCCAGCTCTTCATCCTCCACTTGTTCGGATGGGAGCTTTTGAAAAAACTTCTTATATGCCCGCTTGGCCAGGCAATCATTGATCACCCAATATGCCAGCAGCAAAAGAATGACCGCACTGATCAACGCGAGTCTTCTCTCGTCCAGTTGCAGCGCATCAATCTGATTGGCGAACTTCGTCACCAAAATTAACAACAGCAGCATCGCTGCCAGACATGCAAACAATTTTTTCATACCGTCCCCCTTCCAATACTCTGCGGAACCTATGTATTATACAATAAAATTACCAGGACGTCAAGGCTCTAAAATCGGGCATTCCTAGTCAAATGGAACAGATTTTAACGTTTTAGATAGGTAATCATTGGGTGAAGTAAAGATTTCCGGTGAGGAAAATCTGAGGCAAAATTCACTCACGTACTCCGGTAGGTATTCTGGAGTGGCATGATGATAC
>CAZJLL010000073.1:0-8199 GCA_964547145.1 uncultured Candidatus Saccharibacteria bacterium
CCACTGGCTTGACCTTTCTGGAAATGAAAGGCAAAATCAGAAACCTGGGCGGACAGCAATACGCGCTGGCCCGCTAGTAAACATTTTAGCGATGAAAATAAATGCAAAAACAATCCTGATATTGCTGCCGGTGCTGGCCGCGGCTTTGACCTTGGGCTGGCGGGCGCGGCAGATGCTTATGCAGCCGGCGCCGACCATAACTTACCTGGGCGCCGCGGCCGATAAGTCGCCGGCCGATTACTATAAGCAAGCGCAAACTCTGGCCACCGCCGCCGGACCAGCTACCTCCACCCTGACTTTTTTGGCCGTCGGCGACATTATGCTGTCCCGCGGCGTGGCCGCCCAGATTACCAAAGAGCAAAACGTTAACTGGCCTTTCTTGCGCGTCCAGGACTTGCTTAGGCAGGCCAGCTTCAACTTCGGCAACCTGGAATCGCCGGCCGCGCCTTCGGGCACCCCGCCGGTGATAGGCGGACACTCCCTTATTTTCGGCGCGCCGCCGGAAGACCTTCAGGGTCTGGCCCAGGCCAACTTCCAGGTTTTAAACCTGGCCAATAACCACGCCTTTGACCAGGGCCTGGCCGGCCTTAAGGCAACGCGCATGGACTTGGATCAGCTTAGTCTGGCTCATATGGGCACGGGCAACACCACCGCCCAGGCCTGGCAGCCGGCCCGCTTCAGCGCCGGCGGCCTTACCGTCTGTTTCATTGGCGCTTCCTATGCCTCGGTCAATGACGGCGGCGGCGCCACTAATCCGTATGTCGCCAGAATTGAAGATACGGCAAACCTAGCGGCCGCCATTGCCCAGGCCAAGGAAACTTGCAGCTTCGTTGTGGCCACTATGCACGCCGGCACAGAATACGCCCGCCTGCCGAATGCCGCCCAGACGGCCTTTGCCCATGCGGCCATTGATGCCGGCGCAGATTTGGTCATTGGCGCGCACCCGCACTGGATCCAGCCGATAGAACAATACCGCGGCAAATACATTTTCTATTCCCTGGGTAATTTTGTTTTTGACCAGTCCTGGAGCCAGGATACCAGGGAAGGCCTGGCTTTAAAAATCCAAATTTCCGGCGCGGCTGGCGGCAACCAGCTGCAGGGCGCGCGCCCAAGCGCCCGCTTGGACCAGATAGAGCTTTTGCCGGTTGTGATTGAGAACGCCCAGCCGCGGCCAGCCAGCGCGGATGAAGCCGCCGCCATCCTGAAAAAAATCGGCCAAAGCCAAACCATACTTAAACCATAAATGGGGCCGAAGGTTGACAAATCTTTTTTTTACCGATAAACTCAAAATTGCAACTTTGCGGAAACCGCCGCCGGTTGCCGAATTAATACCATGAGCAAACCATTAATTATAGTTGAATCACCCACGAAAGCGAGAACCATCTCGCGCTTTTTGAATGGACAGTTCATTGTAGAAGCCAGCATGGGCCACGTGCGCGACCTGCCCAAAAGCAAGCTATCCATTGACGTAGGCCATGACTTCAACCCCACCTATATTATTCCGCCCAAAGCCAAGGAAGTGGTGGCCAAGCTGAAAAAAGAGGCCAAAACCGCTTCCTCTATTATATTGGCGACTGATGAGGACCGCGAAGGCGAGGCCATTTCCTGGCACCTGGTCCAGGCCCTGGGCCTGGGCGATGAGGCCGAAATTGCCAAAGGCAAGGAAGACAAGCGGATTAAGCGCATCGTCTTCCACGAAATTACCAAGCCGGCCATTGAAGCCGCCCTGCAAAACCCGCGCGACCTGGATCTGCACCTGGTGGACGCCCAGCAGGCCCGCCGCGTGCTGGACCGCCTGGTCGGCTACGAACTCTCACCTTTCCTCTGGCGGAAAATCCGCTACGGCCTGTCGGCGGGCCGGGTGCAGAGCGTGGCAGTCCGCCTGGTCGTGGAGCGCGAACGGGAGATCCAGAAATTCCGGCAGGAAGAATACTGGAGCGTGGAAGCGCGCCTGTCCAAACAGAACGACGGCCGGATTTTTACGGCCAAGCTGCAAAAAATCGGCGACCAGCCGGTGGGGAAGATGGACATCAAAACCGAGGCCGCGGCCAAAGCAATCACCGACAGCCTGGCCGGCGCGGCTTTTACCGTAACTGACATCCAGACCAAGGAACTCCGGCGCAATCCCGCCGCGCCTTTTACCACCTCCACCCTGCAGCAGGAAGCCGCCCGCAAGCTGGGCTTTTCGGCCAAGCAGACCATGATGATTGCCCAAAAGCTTTACGAAGGCGTGGAAATCGGCAGCGAGGGGCACCAGGGCTTGATTACCTACATGCGCACGGACAGCTTAAATCTGGCCCAGTCGGCCCTGGAGGCAATTAGCCGGCAGATTCAGGCCGACTTTGGCGCGGATTACGCCCTGGCCGAGCCGCGGCATTTTACCAACCGCAGCAAGGGCGCGCAGGAAGCCCATGAGGCCATTCGGCCGACCGATGTCGCCCGCAAGCCGGACAGCTTAAAAGCCTACCTGGACCGCAACGAATACAAGCTTTATGACCTGGTCTGGAAGCGCACCATTGCCTGCCAGATGGCCGCCGCCGTATTGGAGCAGACGGCAGTGGACATAGAAGCGGAGGCAAGCGGACAGAAGACAGCGGACGGTGCCCAGTCCGAATCTCAACGCTCAACGCTCAGTACTCAACGCTATGTGTTTAGGGCCAACGGCCAGACCATAAAATTTGACGGCTTTATCCGCGCCTACACTGAAGGCCAGGACGAGAAAGCCGAGGACGAAATTGAAGGCGTACTGCCGGAACTGTCCCTAAAAGAGCTGTTGCAGCTGCACGAACTCGCCCCCCTGCAGCACTTTACCGAACCGCCGGCGCGCTACACCGACGCCACGCTGGTCAAGGCGCTGGAAGCCCACGGCGTGGGCCGGCCGTCCACTTACGCCCCCACCCTGTCCACCATCCAGGACCGCGGTTATGTTGTTAAAGAAGACAAAAAATACCGCCCGACCGAAGAAGGCTTTTTGGTCAACGACATGCTGGTAGAAAATTTTCCCGAAATCGTGGACATTAACTTCACCTCCCACATTGAAGAGGAATTTGACGAGATTGCCGAAGGCAAGATTCCCTGGGTGGAAGTAATGCGCGAATTTTACGGCCCGTTCAAAAAACATTTGATTGAAAAAGAAGAGAGCGTGCAAAAGCAGGTGGAAGTTTCCACCACGCCCTGCCCGCACTGCGGCAAAATGATGCTGGTCAAATACGGCCGCATGGGCAAATTCCTGGCCTGCCCCGACCCTGAGAGCAAGGTTACCCTGCCCATGCCGGAAGAGGCGGCCAAGATTGCCGAACTGACGGAAAAGACCAAGGACGAACGCTGCCCCATCTGCGGCAAGCCCATGGTGGTCAAGCGCGGCCGCTTCGGCTTTTTCCTGGGCTGTTCCGATTATCCCAAGTGCAAAGGCATCTCCAAAATCTGGAACAAGACCGGCTTTAAGTGTCCGGCCTGCCTGGCCTCGCCCGAGCGGCAGGACAAGCCAGGCGACGTAGTAGAACGCAAGTCGCGCGGCCGGGGCAAGCCTTTTTACGGCTGCACCCGCTTCCCCGACTGCACCTTCGTCATGAACCAAAAGCCGGAGACCCAGGCCCAGCTGGACGAGGCCTACCGCGCCTGGCTGGCCAACCCGCCCAAGCCGAAAAAAGCTTATACAAAAAAACCTAAGGCTTAACGCCTTAGGTTTTTTTAAACTGTCTCCATTTAATCGTTGCGGCCGTATATCTCCATCTGGAAAACGATATATTTCACCGCCCGCCACCAGCCGACTATGCCCGCATAATAGCGCAAATGCGCCAGCTGGTCAGCCAGCCAGGCCAAAAAGCCGGTCAGATAAATGCCGTTGTAAGACAAAATTCCCCACTTGCCGCCCAAGGCGACAATAAAGCCGTGCGGCTTGCTCACATACGGCTTGGGACGGCGATTCTGCAGCAGCAGCGGCAGGGCGGCGGCCAAATAATTCCCCTGGCTTTCCCCGTCCTGGGCGCTGGCCGGCACCAACGAGCCGTCCGGCCGCAACACCGCAGCCATATCGCCGACGGCAAACAAATTAGCAAAACCCTTAACCCGCAAAAATTCATCCACGGGCAGCCGCCCTTTGCGGTCGGCCGGCAGCGGCTGCGCCGTATCAATGCCGTTAGCTTTGATTCCGGCCGCCCAGACCAGCAAATCATAATCCAGTTTCTCTTCCGACATCAGGGTTAAAAAATTCTGTTCCACCGCGGCAATCCGGGCGGACAGCCTGACTTCTATGCCCAGTTCGCGCAGGCGCCAGAAAGCATCGCGGCTTAAGCGCTCATCAAAACCCGGCACCAGCTGGCCGGCGGCCTCTACCACCATAACTCCCATCTTCTCCCTGGGGTAATTATATTTCCAGCACAAGATATCCGCCAGCTCTTTCAGTTCGCAAGCCAGCTCCAGACCGGTATAGCCGCCGCCGGCAATAAGCAGGCGCAGGGGCTTTTTACTGAAACTCATGCCCTGCCGCTGAAAAATAAACTCGGCCTGCTGGCGGATGCGCAGGGCATCGGGCAGGCTTTTCAGCGTCAGGCCGTAGGCAGCGGCGCCGGGGATGCCAAAGTCGTCGCTGCGCGAACCCAAAGCCAGTACGGCATAATCATAAGCCAGCCGCCGGCCGCCTACCTGTACGGTTTGGGCGGCCTGATCCAGCAGGCCGATTTCACCGCGAACGAACTGGATGCGGCGGCCGCGCAAAATCTGCCGCAGCGGCAGCGCCAGACTCTTTTTTACCTGGCTGACGGAAACAAGTTCTTCTTCCGTCGCCGCAGCGGCGTAAAGATTAGGCGAGAACAAATGGTAGTCATGCCGGTCAGCCAGAATAATTTCCAGGCGACCGGGTCCGCGCCAGTTTTTTTCCAGACCCAGCGCCGCCTGCAGCCCGCCGAAGCCTGCGCCCAAAATCAAAATTTTTGCCATAAGTTTATTTTACGGATAATTCTTCGCTGATTTTTTGCTCGCTGAAACCGGCCTGTCTAAGTTCCGCCGCTATAATCGGCTCAGCCAGGCCCCGGGCCCTGGCTGCGGCCACGTATTCCCGCAAACCGGCCTCCGAAGGCCGCGGCACCGGCATGGTAAAGCCGCCGGCCGCTTCGGACCGCGAACTTTCCACTTCCCGCTCCAGTTGCTTAATTTCCAGGTCTTCTTTCTGCAGCCAGCGGGACTGGCGGAAAATTATAACGGCCAAAATAAGCAGCAACAGCAAACCGCCGGCCGCCAGCAGCCAGAGCCAGACCGGCACCATGGCCAGCCAGTTGCGGAATGCATCCCAGGGAGTGTCCAGGGACAGGCCGGCGTCAATGCTGGCCTGGCAATCGCCGATACGGCTGTCCAGTTTAGCCGGGGCGATAAAGGCTGCATTGGCCGTTCCGGCCTGCTGAAATTCGGCTATAGCCTGCCGGCAATGCCGGCCGTTCTGCAGCAGCAGGCCGCGGGCGAAAGCGTCGTAAAAATTATTGGTATCATTGCTGACGCCGGAGGCATCCATCATCTGCTTAATCAGTTCCACCGGCAGGGCGAAAGCGAAATTATCGCCTTGGCCGCTGCCGGCATCGCCCGTTTCAAAGGTAATAATACCCACCACCTGGCCGGCGGCATTAAGCAGCGGGCCGCCGGAAGAGCCGGTGGAAATTTTGGCGTCGGTCTGAAAAATCTTAAAACCGTTGCCCGAATCTTTTACCGCGCTAATCACGCCCTGGGTGAAGGAGGGAGTTAAAAAATCCCGGTCATTGAACGTAGCGGTGGAAGGATAGCTGAACACGGAAATGGCGCTGCCGGGGGCCGCGCCGTCGCTGCCGGACAAGCCCAAGGTCGGCAGGCCGGTTTGGTTAATTTTAATCAAAGCCACATCCCGCTGGCTCTGATTAAAGTCCGGGTCATAACTGACAACCTGCGCAGGGAAGCCGGCTTTGACCAGGGCGTCCAAATCAGCGGCGGTAGAAGAAGGATTCAGCACCGTCAGGGAATCGGTCAGCGAAAACACGCTCTTGGCTTTTAAGGACTGGATAATCCGCGCGCCCAAATCGGTTAGCTGGCTGTCGCTGAGATTGCCGAATTTATCATTCAGTGCGGCGCGGATCTGGTCCCGCTGGTCCTGGCTCAAATTGGCCAGCTTTTGCGATAGGGCCTGCAGCCAAATTTCGGAAATAGCCTCGTCTTCGGCCGAAGAACTGGCCACGACATGGGAATTGGTGGCGATATATCCGCCGCTGCCGACAATAAAGCCGCTGCCGGATAGTTCCGTATCTATCGGGTGCGGCGTATTTTGGCCGGACAGCAGAACCGGCTCCAAACTGGCCAGGTCAACTTCAAACGGCGGCACGGCCACCTGGCCGGTAATGCGGTTGACGATCCGGACCACGGCCGGGCGGGCAAGATCGGCCACCTGCTGCTGGTTCAGCGGCGGGCCGATTTCCGCAGCCATGGCCGGTCCGGCCAAACAAAAAAGCAGCAAGCCGAACAGCCAGCCCGCCGCGGGGCGAATAAGGACAGAAAAATTCGGATTTTGTTTTTTTACAGCTCGCACCTTTCAATTATACCATAATCAGGCAGCCGGCTCCGCCAATCGCGGAGAATTTATTCGTAGCGCAGGGCTTCAATCGGATCAAGCTTGGCCGCGCTGCGCGCCGGCAGCACGCCGAACACAATACCAATGCCGCCCGCCACGCCGAAAGCCAAAATTATGGCATACAGCGGCACCGTAAACGTCCATTCCAATCCGGCATAGGAAGCTATTAAAGCGACAATCCAGCCCAAGAACGAGCCAAGCAGCACGCCGAACAGGCCGCCGATTAAGGTGACCAGCACCGACTCCACCAAAAATTCGCTTAAGATATCCCCCGAGCGGGCGCCCAAAGCTTTTTTCAGGCCGATTTCGGCCGTCCGTTCGGTTACCACCACATACATAATGTTCATAATGCCGACGCCGCCGACGACCAGCGAGATGGCGGCAATAGCAATAAGCAGAATAGTAATGCCGTTGAAGATGGTGTTAAAAGTATCCAAGGCCTGCGCCTGGGTCTGGACTTCAAAGTCGTCCTTGCTGGGATCGGTAATGTCGTGGTTGTGGCGCAGCAGCTGGCGGATGTCTTCCGCCGTCGCATCACCCAGACTGGTATCTTTAATTTGCACGATACCGATGGTCAAATAATCAATACCCAGCATTTTTTTCTGGGCCGTCTGCAGCGGCACGTATAAACTGTCGTCTGCGGTGCCGCCGCCGGCAAAACCCTGCGGGTTATAGACGCCAATGACCAAAAAATTCAAATTGCCTATGCGGATAAGCTTGCCGACCGGCTCATCCTGGCCGAACATATCGGCTGCGATATTGCTGCCCAAAATGACCACCTGGGCTGCACCGTTGTCTTCGCTGACGGTATAGAATCTTCCTTCCTTCAGCGTATGCTTGTCAATATTGAACCGCTCGGCGGAAGCGCCATAATAAATAGCGCTTTTTTCCGTGTCCCGATAACTGGCTACGGCCATGCCGGTAACCATGCCATAATCCCCGGCCACGTTATTCAGCTGTTTAATGCCGTCTAAATCCCGCTGCTTGAAACTGGTAATGGCAATGGCATTAAAAGTGCTATTACTGGGTCCGCTGGCGGAGGAAGCACGGTTCTTAGTCGTAGGCGGAACCCGCGTCTGGACGAATAGGGTATTGCTACCCAAGGCATCCACCTGGGCGTTAATCAGACTGCGGAAACCAGCGCCGGCGGACAGCACCAAAACCACGGTCGCAATGCCGATAATAATACCCAAAGTCGTCAGACCCGTCCGGGCGGGATTGGCAAACAGGGATTTAAAAGCCTGGCGGAAAGCGGTTAACATAGGGGCTAAAAGTTTATCAAGTTCATCAGGTTTATAACTATTTATTCGTATCTTAACGATTCAATCGGATTTAATTTTGACGCTTTGTAGGCCGGATAGAGACCGAAGCCCACGCCGGTCAAAACAGACACGCCCACGGCCAGAATGACCGAGGTCAGCGAAATGACAAAATCCCAGTCATAACCCAAATAGCGCATCAGCAGGGCAATCAGATAAGACACCACCACGCCCAAAATAATGCCGACTATGCCGCCCAAACCCGTCAATGTGCCGGCTTCCAGCAAGAATTGGTTGCGAATGGCGGCATTATTGGCGCCAACGGCCTTGCGCAGGCCAATTTCCCGTGTCCGT
>CAZJLL010000074.1:0-3031 GCA_964547145.1 uncultured Candidatus Saccharibacteria bacterium
GGACGGCTGAAGGTTGCCAGGTGCTGGCTGTAGGTGACCACGTTGGTCGCTCCCAGCAGCTTAATGGCGCCGGTGAGGTTGAAGACTGGGGTCATGAGCCGGGCGGCGAGGTAATGCATGAAGAGCTGATATTCTTCCGCATAAGCGCCGCTTTTGTGGACGGCAAACAGCTCGTCGTCAAAAAATCTTCCTTTCCGCAAAGCCACGCGCGTCTGGGCCAGGATATCTTCCATCTGGCCCTGGTTGGCATGGGCACGCTTTCGGGAGGATGTGAGTTGGGGCTTTTGAGCCATTGTCAGTTCCCTCCTTTGGGAATTAAATTTTTCCTTGGGCCGCAAGGACACGGGCCTGCCTACAAAGACAAGACTTTATATTATAGTTAATTTTTATGCATTCGTCAATCAAAAACCCCATAAAATATAGGCAAACCTTGCCAAAAATGGGGCTTTTTGTTATAATGTGCCAGTCATATTTTTAAGATTTTGTGAGTAGGCAAAAGCCTTTAGGCCGCAGCCAATGGGCAAAATCAACAGGGACAAGAAAGACAATGGATAAACAGCAGCTAAAAGCGGAAACCCGCGACCTTAAAGCCAACGTCAAGCAATTACGCAAAGACGGCAAACTGCCGGCCGAACTATATGGCCACAAAGTGCCGAACCAGCATTTGACCATAAATGCCCGCGAATTTGAAAAGCTCCTGAAAAAAGCAGGGGAGAGCACAGTGGTGGAACTGGTCACCGCCGACGGCAAAACGCATCCGGTGCTCATTCACGACGTGCAAAACCACTATCTGACCAGCCAGGCCGAACACGTTGATTTTTACCAGATTAGCCTGACCGAAAAACTCAAGGCCATGGTGCCGCTGGAATTTACCGGCGAAAGCAAGGCCGTCAAAGCTTTGGGCGGCGTTCTGGTCAAAGTGCTGAATGAAATTGAAGTGGAATGTCTGCCGGCGGATCTGCCCCATAACCTGACCGTTTCCCTGGAATCGCTGCAGAACCTGACCGACACTATTCACGTCAAGGACCTGGCCGTGCCGGCCAAAGTCAAAATTCTGGCGCCGGCCGAAGAGCTGATAATCAAAGTCCAGCCGCCGCGCGACGTGGAAGCCGAACTGGCAACGCCGGTCGTGGAAGACGTGACCAAGGTGGAAGGCGCCGCGGAAGAAAAGCCCGCCGCCGAACCGGCCGCGGAAAAGACCGAAGAAAAGAAAAAAGAATAATCTCAAAATTGCGCAAAACCCGTCCTGAGCTTGTCGAAGGACGGGTTTTTGTTATGCCGCAAACTTAATTTCCGCGTAGCGCCACAGGCCGGCCAGGTCCCGATAAAATTTTACCCCGGCCCCGGGCAGATATTTTTTTACTTCTCCCGGCAGAAGTTTTTTTTGCCCAGGATCAATTTCCAACAAGATTAGGCGGGGCCGGGAGGGGAGAGCGGCAGCCTGCTTGAGCAGGCGGTGGTAGCTATCAAAATCTTTTTCTGGATCAACCAGCGCTTCCTTGGGCTCAAATCTTAGATTTTTAAATCTTAAGTCATAAATTTTCTTGGGCACGTAAGGCAGATTGGCGACAATTATGTCGGGGGTAAATTTAATATTCTGCAGCAGATCGCTTTCAACAAACCTGATTTTAGCCCGGCACGCCCAAGCGTTAACCCGGGCTAAAGCCAAAGCGGCGGCGGAAATATCCGAACCGATAAGCCTGTAACCTGGAACCTGCAACCTGGAACTTAACTGTTTGGCAATGCTGATAATAATGGCGCCGCTGCCGGTACCAACGTCCAGAATGCTAAAGTTTGTTATTGATCCGCCCAGCGCCATTTGTTTAACGCTTTTTACCGCCCGCTCCACCAGCCACTCCGACTCGGGGCGGGGGATTAAGACGTTACGGCTGACTTTAAAGCGCAAACCGTAAAAATCCTTATAGCCTAAAAGGTAAGCGGCCGGCTCGCCCAGGCGCCGCCTTTTAACAAGACCCGATAACTTTTTAGCCTGATAACTTGATAACTTATACTCCGGATGCATAAATAAAAACTCCCTGGACTTTTTTAAGACTGCAGAGAGCAACAAATCCGCTTCTATATCGTTATAACCGGCCAAGGCCTGCCCGATTGTCACAAAAATAAACCGTTAGCTTAAATCCTAATCCTGAACCTTAAATGTCAAAGGTTAAAAGTAGCTTAGTAGCTAGCCTGCCTGCCGGTAGGCAGGTAGCAAGAGAACAGATTCCTCCGCTCCGGTCGGAATGGAAACAATTTTGTCAATTTTATTTATTTTTGCTCAATTTTGTCAATGTTTTAGTGCTTCTTTTTTCGCCGCAATATCAGCTTTCTGCAAAGCCTCAACAATGGGCAAAAGCTTGCCTTCCATAATCAGGCCAATTTGGTTGAAATTCTGATTAATGCGGTGGTCGGTGACCCGGTCCTGGGGAAAATTATAGGTGCGAATTTTTTCGCTGCGGTCGCCGGTGCCGATTTGGCTCTTGGTCAGGTCGCGGATTTTTTTGCTTTCAATTTCCTCGTAGTGGGCGGCCACGCGCGCCCGGATGACTTCCATGGCCTTTTCCTTGTTCTGGGTAAAACTGCGCTCATCCTGGCACTGCGCGGTGATGCCGGTTGGCAGGTGAATAATCCGCACAGCCGAATAAGTGGTGTTGACGGACTGGCCGCCGTGGCCGGACGAGGTTGTCGCTTCAATTTTCAGGTCCTTGTCTTCTATTTTATAATCCTTTTCTTCCAAAATGGGCAGCACGGCCACGGTGATGGTGGAAGTATGGACCCGGCCGCTTTTTTCGGTTTCCGGCACGCGCTGAACCCGGTGGACGCCCGATTCATATTTAAACATCCCATAGGGACGGGGGCTGCCGCCGCGGCCATGATGGATTTCCGAGATCACTTCCTTAAAACCGCCCGCGTCGCTGCGGGAGGACGAAACCACGTGCAATTTAAAACCATGCTCCTCGGCAAATTTGCCGTAAGCGCGGAACATTTCCGCGGCAAACAGCGTGGCCTCGTCGCCGCCGGCGCCGGCGCG
>CAZJLL010000075.1:0-3026 GCA_964547145.1 uncultured Candidatus Saccharibacteria bacterium
CTGCGGGTTTGCCGTAGCCGGAACCGGCTACACCAACCATTGCCCCAAGTGCCTGTGGAGCAGGCATGTGGACATAAACCCCGGAGACCGCGCGGAGCCGTGCGGCGGAATGATGGCGCCCGCGGGCATCGACCAAAAAAACGGCGGCCTGCTTATTGTCCACCGCTGCGAAAAATGCGGCTTTGAGCGCCGCAACAAAACCGCGGAAAACGACGACATCGCCGCCCTTGCCTCCCTATCCGAGAGCCTTGCATAAATTGCGGTTTTTTGATATATTTTATAGGCATTGGGGGTTCGTAGCTCAGTCGGTTAGAGCGTCTCGTTTACACCGAGAAGGCCAGAGGTTCGAATCCTCTCGGTTCCACCAGTCACAGCGCCGGAGTAGCTCAGTGGTAGAGCAGACGCCTGAAGAGCGTCGTGTCGTCAGTTCGATTCTGACCTCCGGCACCATGGATTATTCGCTCGGGTATATGGCGCAGTCACAAGCTTGGTTGTCGGCTGGAAAAAACAAAAAAGATTTAGTATAATTGCAATACAAATTGCGGCTATGGTTCAATGGTAGAACTTCTCCTTGCCATGGAGAGGATAGGGGTTCGATTCCCCTTAGCCGCTCCAAAAGAAAGTGCCTCACCCCTTGCGGGTGGGGCAATTTCTTTTATTTACGGCGCATAGGGGAATCGAACGGGCAGGAGCGAGCTAGCAGCGGCCAGCAGGCCGCTGCGCAGCGAGCGTCAGACAAATGCGAGCAAGCGAGCATTTGGCTCTGCCCCGGACAACGAGCGAGCCTGCAGGCGAGCGAGGACGAAATTCCCCTTAGCCGCTCCACAAAAAAGCCGATCACCTTTAGGTGGTGGGCTTTTTTGTTTGGTCTATGGTTGATAATTTTGAGCTTTGCTTGTTTAGGAATAGACTAAATTAAAAGATCATCTTAATTTATGACCCAGCGAGTTCGCGCAATTATCAAACAGGGCGGAAAACTGCTGCTGATTCGCCGCCGCAAACCCGGCCTGCCGGATTATTGGGTTTTCCCCGGCGGCGGCGTGGAAGCCGCCGACAGCGGCCTGAAGGCGGCCCTGGCTAGGGAATGCCGGGAAGAGCTGGGAGTTCAAATATCGGTGGGAGATAGGTTTTACAGCATGGAAGAAGCAAATGCTCGCCAATCTTTTTTCTTTGCAGTCATAACCGGCGGGGTCTTGGGGACCGGTGCTGGTCCGGAATTTAAGGAAGGATCGGGTTACACAGGCGAATACTTGATTGAATGGGTTAATTTAAGCCAGCTTTCCCGCCTCAACGTCCTGCCAAAGGAGGTGGCGGACAGGCTTTAAGAAGAGTCCTAGCCCTGTTGTTTTAATGCAAACCGTTATTAAAAACCCCTTAAAATAAGGGGTTTTTAAATGGCCAAAATAGCCAAAAATGAGGGTAAAAACTTATTTTAGCTTATAAATAAGCCAAAAAGTGGTCAAAAGGCCTTGAAAAAATCCCCCAAAACGGCTATAATAGCTTTTACGAAACTGCTTAGTGGCGGTTTTTTGTTTAGCGGTCTCGTAACCCAAAGGCATTGTCTTTGGGCAGCACATAACAATAACTTTTAAGGGAGAAAGGAGTTTGGCTTCATAAATGAAAGCTCTTTCCACCCTTTGGTCTGCCGTAGATCACGGCCCCGCTATCGCGGCCGCCGTCATGATCGGGCTGCTGCCGGTAATTTTACCCCAGTATGCCTTAGCTGCAGAGCTACAGACCCAAGGACAATCAGCTCAAGTTTTTGAAATCAAAATCGCAGATCCGGATTTACTTCAAAATCAAACTAACAATGATGCTTCCCTGCAAATGGCAGAAGTGAAACAGTCCGACCCGTTGGTAGTTAGCCTGCAGTCCTATCTGGAGGACCATAGTTCGCCTCTGGCGGATTCGGCCGCCACCTTGGTGGATTATCCCAACTGGAAACGGGCTTTGGCCATCAGCCTGGTGGAAAGCCATATGTGCTTGTATACCCCCAAGGTTAAGACCAAAGCCGGCTGGGTGGAAAGCCATAACTGCAGCGGCATCGGCGGCGACAGCTACCGCGTATACAATAGTTACGTGGACTGGTTCGTGGATATGAATAATCTGCTGGGCCAGCCGAATTATATTAACCGGCCGATTGAAAAGTTCATCAATTACTACGTCCAGCCCGGTTCGGCCAACTGGCTTTACGGCGTGAAGAAGACCGAAAAGGAACTGACTGCCTTAGAGCAGCAGGCCCAGGTTGCCCGCCAGCAGGCGGCCCAGACCGCCAGCGCCGCGCCCAGCGTGGAAGTGGCGTCTAGCCTGGTTACCTTTGCCGACTAAATAAAACCGCAAAATAAGAACCCCTGTCCCATAATCCGCCGATTGGCGGAAGGGACAGGGGTTTTGTTTATTTTGGTGCCCAGGGAGGGAATCGAACCCTCAATCCCTTGCGGGCGACAGATTTTAAGTCTGTAGCGTATACCAGTTCCGCCACCTGGGCAAAGCCGTTTGCCCGTCTTATTGCGGTTTTGTCGTAAAGATCTCCCGCAGGGAGACAGACCGCCGCGTTACCATTCAAAGTTTGGAGGTGCAGGCGGGAATCGAACCCGCGCATTGCGGTTTTGCAGACCGCCGCGTTACCACTTCGCCACTGCACCAGATTTCCGGCACTGGCTATGCCGATTCATAGCCTCATTATTTTACTGGAAACGCGTTTGAAAATCAAGATTTGACAAATAAAAAATCAGGGTGTAAATTGGGTTTAACATTATCATATATAAAGGAGTTGGACCGAGTTCAATTAACCCTAAGCCTTAACCACAACCGCCGCAAGTCAAATCAATGGCTTAGTTCAAAGTAAACGGATTCCCGCCGGGGCCCGTTTTTTTATTAGCGACGCAGGCGAGTCTATCCTTGCTTGCAAGGATAAGCGAGCCGAGGAGCTAATACAGGTTTAATACCTCGCAGCTCTGCTGCAAAATGCAAGCCGGCTCCTTGCAATAATACCCCGCCAGCTTGGCAAGCGGGGAACCTTTATT
>CAZJLL010000076.1:0-3353 GCA_964547145.1 uncultured Candidatus Saccharibacteria bacterium
ACCAAAGTGCTGGTGGAAGGCATTAACGCCCCGCGCAGCCCGAAAGTAAAAGTAGCGCTCACGCCTCAGGAAAAAGAACTGATTTCCGAAGTCGCCGCCCCGGCAACGCAGCCGCAGCCGGCTCCGGCCAAAATGCCGGCCCCCCAGCCATTTGCCAACTTCCGGCCCAAGCGCCATCCGGTACGAAACTTTTTTCTTATTTTGCTGCTATTGGCCGTTTTGGCAGGCGGCGGCTACTATCTTTACATCAACAAAATGATGCCGTCGTTCGATCTCTGGCCCAAATACGTGGCCGCGCCGGCGCCGCAGCCCGACCAGGCTGCCGCCTTAAACGACGTAAGCAGCCAATTCGGGGGCGCTTCAAGCACCCAAGATTCCGGCCTGGCCAGCGGCACGCCCACCAGCACTTTGGATTCGCTGGCTTCCAGCACGCCGGCTTCGGCCAGCAGCAGCCCGGTCCTTGCACCGTCCCCCTCGCTGGTCATTACCAATACTCCAACCGGCTATCTTAATGTCCGCAGTTCGCCGTCCACCGCCGCCTCCGTCCTGACCCAAGTCCACCCCGGCGACGTGCTGCCCTACAGCACCAACCAGGCCGGCTGGTATCAAGTTACCCTGCCCAGCGGCCAAACCGGCTGGATTTCGGGCCAATATGTCCAATTGCAGTAACAGCCAAAGACCGCCGCAAAGCGGTCTTTTCTTTGTCTGACAACTTTTATGCTGCGTCTGCTCAAATTAACCTTTTATGCGCTGATTATCCTGGCCGTTGCCTTTTTGTATTGGTTTTTGCCCAAATACTCCTATGTCAGCAAAAATCCCGGCTATTGCGTGAATTTGACCAATCACCTGTATTACTGCGGCAACGACGCCGGTTTGGACAAGTTGTTCGACAAATAGCGCCGGCTGACAAAAGCCTTTATTTGACAAGGTTTTCGTCCGGCCATATAATCAAAGAAATAGATTGTTTTAGAAACAAAAGGTTTCCGCTTATGAATAAAATATCTTTTCATACCAAAACGTTTCTGGCCCTGTTCGGCCTGGCTTTTTTGGGCACCTTTTTATGTGTCAGCCTCTGGTCCGATTTATATTACCATCGCTACGACCTGTTTTCGGACATGAGCTATAGCCAATACGTGCACAGCATGCCCGGCCAATCTAGCCATACCGACAACAGCGTTCCGCCGCCGCCGCCGGCCAGTGTGGACCTGTCCGCCTGGAAAACTTACAACGACAAGCAGCTGGGCTTGAGCTTTAAATACAATCCGGATTGGAAGGTAAAGCCGGCCGTCCAGAAAGACGGCTACGATGTGATTGAAGTTGACCCGGGCAAGCAGTATTACAACTTTAAAATCTACGTCAGCGACAAGGATTACTACATCATGGGCGGCCTGCCTTATGTCACCGAGCAAATCGCCGGCCAGCCGGCTATGAATGTCAACAACATGCTGTTCGGCATCAAAAACGGCGGCACCTATTACACTTTCGATGTGGGCCTGTCCACAACCCTGAGCCCTTATTTTGACGCCCTGGTCCATTCGGTCCAATTCCAGGGCTAAGCAGCCAAAAAAAATTCCGCCCCCGGCCAAAACGGCAGGGACGGAATTTTTTTGTCGGCGCCTTAAGATTGGTAAGCCCGGCGCGTCTCCTCCAGTTCTTTCAGCGCGCGGGCCTTGTTTTCAAAACCTTTAATTTCCACTTTTTTGTTCTGCAGCAGCTTATAGGTTTCAAAAAAATTCTGCATTTCCTTCAACAGGTGCGGCGGGATGTCGGCCAGATCTTTAATGTAATCAAAGCGCGGATCCGCCGCCGGCACGGCGATAATCTTATTGTCTATGTCGCCGCTGTCAATCATCTCCATAAAACCGACCGGGCGGGCGGCCACGACGCAACCGGGAAACAGCGGATTGGTGCTGAGCAGCACTACGTCGGCATGGTCGCCGTCCTGAGCCCGGGTTTCCGGAATAAAACCGTAGTTAAACGGGTAGCGCTGGCTGCCATAAAGCACGCGGTCCAGCTTAATGGTATGCAAAGTTTCGTCATACTCGTATTTATCCTGGCTGCCCTGGGGAATTTCCACGACGGCGTTGAATTTCTCCGGTTCGCCGAACGGAAGATCTTGAATGCTCATAAATCGGACTTAAAGTTAATAATCCTAGGCTTATTATAACAATTCCGCTGCAATCGCACAAAAGGCTCAGCCAATCACGCCACCGCCCAGGCACCTGCGTCCGCGGTAAAGCACCAGGCTCTGGCCGCTGGCCACCGCCTTTTGCGGCCGCTGAAAAGCAGCCCTATACACGCCGGCTTTCAGCGGGGCGACCGCCACCTGGACCAGTTCGCCCTGGTGGCGAAAGCGCGCCCGCAGCCGGGCCGGACGGTTGCCGCTGAATTTCGGCTGCGCCAGCCAGTTAACGCTGTGCAGCTGCACCGCCACAGTCCGCAGCGCCGGGTCGTCCGGAATATTCGTTACGTGCAAAACATTGGCGGCCAGGTCTTTTTTCACCACATAGTAAGGGCCGGTGGCGCCCACCTTAATCCCCTGCCGCTGGCCAATGGTATAGTTATGCAGGCCCTCGTGCCGGCCGATGGCGCGGCCAGCCTGGTCAACAATGTCGCCCGGCTTGGGCCTTAACTTCTGCGCCAAAAATTCCTGCAGCCGGATGCGGCCGACAAAGCACAGACCCATGCTTTCGCGCTTGTCCGCGTTGGGCAAACCGATTTTCTTGGCCAGCGCCCGCACCGCCGGCTTTTTCATTCCCCCGACCGGAAACAGCAGGTGCGGCAGCTGCTCGCTTCTGATGTTGTAAATAAAATAAGTCTGGTCCTTGAACTCATCCGTGCTGCGCAAAAGTTCGTAGCGTGCCGCCGAAGCCGGTTTCTTTTTGCCTCTGGGCACTGAACGCTGAACACTCTTCTCCGCTATCGCGGCATAATGTCCCGTGGCCAGATAATCAAAACCGCGTTTTCTGGCCCAGTCATACAGCAGCTTGAATTTGATTTCCTTGTTGCACATAACGTCCGGATTCGGCGTGCGGCCGGCCGCATATTCCCGAAAAAAATAAGCCAGTACCTTTTGGCCGTATTGCCGTTCAAAATCCAGCGTGTGCAGAGGCAGGCGCAAAAAGGCGGCTACGCGCAGGGCGTCCTGCCGGTCAGCCAGCCAGGGACATTCGTTGTATTTCAGGCCGGCCGTAGACGACCAGTTCTTCATAAAAGCGCCTTCCACTTCATAACCCTGGCGCAGCAGCAGATAAGCCGACACCGCGCTGTCAATGCCGCCGGACATGGCCACCAAAACCCGGGGCCTTTTTTGGCTGTTATTCCGAGATTTATTCATAGCTTCTTATTTTGAC
>CAZJLL010000077.1:0-13890 GCA_964547145.1 uncultured Candidatus Saccharibacteria bacterium
GGTTTCCGGCTGGACCGCAGCAAACTCGGGCAATCCCGCATTTCGGCTGGAAACAATCCCTCCGCTGGCAGGTACCTTGAGTTTGGTCGGCACGACCACGAACTCTGTAACTCTTTCCTTCACCGGCAGCAGCGACGGCCAGTCTGGTCTCGGCGCCTCGCCTTACAATTTTACCAACACGTCTAATTGGAATAGCTCGGGCAACACCAGTGCCACTACCTGGACCAATTCCAACCTGGCCGCCGGTTCATATACCTATAAGGTCAGGGTTAGCGACAATGCCGGTAATTATACTGAAGTAAACTTGCCCGGTTCGGTTACGGTTGAGGGTAACGGAGGTAGCGGCGGCGGCACTGACCCGTGGACGCCGGGCAATACCCAGGGTTTCGGTATCGCCGTCAATCAAAATGATTCCCTGACCAGCACTAACAATGTGACATTGCAGTTGACCGGGGCGCCGAGCACTACGCTGATGGAAATCTCCAACTTGGCAAATTTGTCGGACGCGACCACTGAACCATTCACTACCACTAAGACCTGGGACTTATGTGCTGGTTTAGGGAGCTGTAATAACGGGACCTATACCGTCTATGCCAAATTTTTCAACGGTAGCGGCCAGTCTTCCGGTATTGTATCAGACAGTATTACTTACCAGATTTTAACCAGCCTGGTTCCAGGCGCGCTTTCCGTAATTTCTACGGCCACCGGTACGGTAGGCGTGGCAATCAGCGGTTCGGCTGACGCCACTTATGGCCTGGCGGCCAGTCCCTATGTGTTTTACAACCGAACCACGGGAGGGCATTCGGCCGCCTCTTCGGTACCCTCCTGGAATGATTCAGCCCTTACTCCAAATACCCAATATACTTATTATGCCGTGGTAACAAACGCGACGGGGACCAGCGGCAGCACGGCAGACATTGCGGCTTATACTCTGGCCAATCCGCCTGTAGCTCTGGCAACCACCACTGTTTCGGATGTGGCAATCACGTTGACTTGGAGTGCTAACAGCAACCCCGATGGCACGCAGTATTTGGCTGCCAACCTGACAACCGGCGCCAGTTCAGGGTGGATTAGCGCAACCACGGCCACTTTTAGCGGATTGTCGTGCGGAAGCGCTTATTCTTTTGCCGTCCAGTCCCGCAATGCGGAAGGATTTCTCGCTGCTTCTACCGCACCGCTGAGCGTTCTGACCTCCTCCTGCCAATCTGTTCCGCCATCCGGCGGAACTACGGGCGGCGGGGGAGTGATTCTTCCGCCTACAAGCTCGCCCGCCACGACTACGCCGCCGGGTATTGTTTGTCCGACCATAGGCGACGGGCTGTTTACGGCATGTTATTACAACAGCACAAATTTGACGGATCCGGTAGCGACCGGCAGCGCGGCCAGCATTAATTTTAACTGGGGCTTCGGCTCACCCGATCCGGCCGTGCCCGCAGATCATTTTTCCGCAGCTTACGAAGGTGATTTTTCTTTTGCCGCCGGCATGTATAATTTTGTGGCAACGGTTGATGACGGCATTCGGGTTTACCTGGACGGTAAAAAAATTATTGACGCCTGGCACGGCCAGACCGCAACAACATATTCAACGACTTCTGCCGTCTCGGCCGGGCTGCACGATGTGCGCGTGGAGTATTTTGAAAATACTTCCAGCGCCCTGCTGCAGTTCGGCTGGCTGCCGGCCGCGCCGCCGGCCTTATCCTGTCCGGAACCAGGGACAAATATTTTTACTTCCTGTTATTTTAGCAACAAGGCCTTAACCGATCCGGTTTATACCGACACTACGCCAAACGTTGACTATAACTGGGCGGGGGGGCAGCCGAACGTGGCCGTTCCTTCCCGCGGATTTTCCGCGCGCTGGCAGGGATATTTTAATTTCAGTAACGGCGCCTACTCATTTTCAGTGGCGGCCGACGACGGCGTGCGGCTGTACTTGAACAATCAGCTGGTCATTGACCAGTGGCATGACGAATCGGCGACCAATTATAGCATCAGCCGGCAGATGAACCAGGGGCCGCAGTTAGTAACGCTGGAGTATTATCAAAATACCGGTCCTTCCTCCATAAAGCTATCCTGGAAACAACTGTCTTCTTCGGCCCTGTCTTGTCCGGGTCCGGCTCAGGGGAGCTTTACCGCCTGCTATTTTGACAATGCCGACTTGACCAATTTAATGGCCACGGGCACAACTGACACGATTGACTTTAATTGGGGTAGCGGTTCGCCCAGCCCTTTAATCGCTCCAACAACCTTCTCCGCTTCCTGGGACGGTGTATTCGCCTTTTCAGCCGGCAGTTACAGTTTTACAGCCGCTGCCGATGATGGCGTCAGGTTATACCTGGACGGGCAAAAAATTATTGATGCCTGGAAGAACGAACCGCTGACAGCGTATACAGCGGTGCGCAGCGTCTCGGCCGGAAGTCATGACCTGCGGATGGAATATTATCAAAATACCACCATTGCCGCGGCTAAACTGTCCTGGGCTGCCACAAGTACGCCGGTTTCGCCGCTGGCAGCCAAGCTTAGTTTTGTCGGTGTTACGGCAACCTCGGTTACTGTTTCAGTCTTTGTGCAAAACATGCCGGCAGCAGGCTTGTCGCCGCGGCCTTACGTTTATACTAATTTGACGGCTAATCAAACAGGACAGCCCACTGCGGCGCCGGCTTTTTACGACGGTTTATTGCCGGATAGCGATTATACTTTTCAGGCTCGGGTTTTGGACGCTGACGGTAATAGCGTAAATACCGAACCGGCCGTGATTCATACCTTGACTGTTCAGACCGTTAGCGTTGCGCCGCCGCCAACCAGCACGCCTCCTGTTGCGGTTCAGCAGCCGGCCGGCCAAACTCCGGCCGGCGGCAGCCAGGGCGGAATATCTCCCGAGCCCCCCCCGCCGGCCGCAGTAATCAACCAGGCGGTTTCCGATGCAGCCGCGGGGCTTGCCCAGGCCGAAGGCGGATTGCTGGACGGCTTGCGCAACTTGGCAGCAGATACAAACTCGGTATTGGCGGCAGGGAGGATTGGTCTGGGTTTATGGTATGGCGAGGCTGTTAAGCAGGCCAGACAGGGGCAAGTTTTAGTGGCTGAAGCCGCGTCTTCGCAAAAGGCCATTACCGGCTTATCCGCCGCCGCGATAGCTCCCACTACGCTTACTTTGGAGTATGCTTTGGCGGCGCAAGGAATAATGCCGGGTTTGAGTTCTTTGTCCGATTTGTGGCTATACCTGCTGCGGCTGCTTTATGCCTTGTTGGGGCTGCTCGGCTTGCGCCTGAAACGGCGTTATTGGGGCACGGTTTACGACAGCAAAACCAAACAGCCTCTTGATCCGGCTATTGTTGAATTGGTTGACGCCGCAAGTGGCCGCATGGTTGATCAGGCTATTACTGATATGGAGGGGCGGTTTGGATTTTTAGATAAGCTGGGAAAATTTTATTTGCGGGTCAGAAAGACCCACTACTCATTCCCTTCCAAGTTAGTTACTGGCAGGAGTGACGGCGTGTTTGACCAGCTTTACCATGGCGAAATTTTATCGCTGGCCCAGGCCGGCAAACTGCTCAGCCCCAACATTCCCATGGACCAGGAGGCGTTTGACTGGAACCAGAAGGACAAGCAGCGCTTAGTCCGGTTTTATCCTAAACTGGAGCTGGCTGCTAATTGGGTATTGCAGATTATGTTTTGGTCCGGGTTCGTCTGGGTTTTTGCTGCGGCTGTGGCTGAACCGCGCCCGTATAATTTAGCTTTTTTTGCAATTTACGCCGTATTAATTTTATTAAAGAGGCTTATTCCCCAGCCTCATTTATGGGGACGTATTGCCGGACATGCCGGCGGGTTAAGCGGCGGCCTGGTTATAGAATTATCCCCGCCGGCCCTGCCCGGGATTGTCGTTGCCAAGGCGATGACTACTGCCGCCGGACGCTTTTTCCTTAAAGCCCAGCCCGGAACTTATTTGCTAAAGATCCGACAGATAGAAGGTGATAAGGCTAAAATTATTTACCAGTCGCACGTAAAAGTCGGGTCAAACGGCGTGGTTAACAGAACTTTGTATTTGGACTGATGGGTATACTAGGGCAGTTGGAACAAGAGTAATATATCTTTAAGGATAATTAACGCTCTTGCCCATGATTTAGTTGGCAAAACTTGGTAAAAATTGTATAATTAGTTCAGTATTTTTTCCGCATGAAAAAAACTGAACTAATTTTTAACCTGATTTCCATTCCGGTAGACGCCGTTTTCCTGCTGGCGGCCGGAATTGTTTCTTTTTATCTGCGCCAGCACACAATTCATTTTGTCGGGCCGATTATTTACGAATTGGATTTAAACCAGTTTCTGTCCGTCGTCTCGCGCCTAATTCCCGCCCTGCTGCTCGTGTTTGCAGCTTTGGGCCTCTATAATTTAAAGGGGACTAGGAAGTTTATGAATGAGCTTGGCCGGATTGTCGTGGGTGTTTCCTTGGGCTTGCTGTTCGTAATTTTGCTGTTTTTTTTCAACCAGACAATCTTTCCATCCCGCTTTATTATCTTAGCAACCTGGGGTCTTGGCATAATATTTGTGGCCGCCGGCCGGCTGATTTTGCGGGGTGTTCAGACGTTTTTATTCCGCCATGGCTATGGCTTGCATAAGCTGGTAATTATAGACGGCGGCAAGGAGCCGCTGAGCGTAGTTGAAAGTGTGTTTAAAAATCCCAAGCACGGCTATCGGGTCATGGCCGAGCTGGCTTATGACGGCCGGGTGCTGGGCCGTTTGGAAGAGCTGTATGATAGGCGGCAGATTGATGAAATTTTCCAGACCAACCCGGACTTGAGCGATGACGTAAATTTTCAGCTCGTTCAGTTTGCCCGCAACCGCGGCTTAAAATTCAGTTTTGTCCCGAATTTATTTGAGGTTCAGCGCAATATTATTGAAACCGACGACTTAAACGGCTTGCCGCTGATTAGCCTGAAAAATACTCCCCTGGACGGCTGGGGTCGGGTAACCAAGCGGCTATTGGACATTGTTTGCAGCCTGGCCTGTCTTATATTAACTTCGCCCCTGTTTTTGCTGGTGGCTATTGCCATCAAGCTTGATTCGCCGGGCAAGGTGATTTATGCCGCCGCCAGGGGCGGTAAAAACCGCGACTTTAAATTTTATAAATTCCGCAGCATGTATAATCATTTGAGCGTGGGTGACGGCTTTGGCGGGGCGCAGGCGGAAGCGATGCGGCAGGAATTATGGAAAAAGAACGACCGGGGCGGAGCTAATGCGCCCTTTTTGAAGATTAAGGATGACCCGCGGGTTACCCGGGTGGGCAAGTTTTTGCGTAAAAGCAAACTAGACGAAATTCCCCAGTTTTGGAATGTCCTTAGGGGCGATATGAGCATGGTTGGCCCCCGCGCCCACGTGATTGACGAGGTGCAGCGCTACCGCCGGCGATATCAAAGGATGTTTTCCATCAAACCAGGCATTTTCGGCCTGTCGCAGATGGCTCAGGTCAGCTGGCCAGACCTGCCGTTTGAGGAAGAAATCAGGCTGAACACTTTTTATATAGAGAATTGGTCGCTGTGGCTGGATGTAAAAATTTTGGCGCGGAGTTTTTGGCTGCTGTTTTTCCAGCGCAAGCCGAAAGCCGACTACTAACTACGCTTATGAGGATAGCCCTGGCTCACGATAGTTTTACGCAATTGGGCGGCGCGGAACGGGTACTGGAGGCTCTGCACGAGTTGTTTCCGGATGCGCCGGTTTTTACGCTGGCCTTTGATCCGCAATTCCGCCAGCGCTACCGCTCCTGGAATATCCAAACCTCAGGGCTGCAGCCGCTATTTTTGGCGTGGCCGCACCTTGGGCATTGGCTCCCGCTCATTCCCTGGGCGGTAGATAGCTTGAACTTTGGCCTGTACGACGTGGTAATTTCCTCCAGTTCCGGCTTTATTAAAAATATCGCCGTACCGGAGGGCTGCCGGCATATTGACTATTGCCACACGCCTATGCGATTTTTATGGACGGAACCGGATTATGTCAGACAGGAAGTGCCGCTGCCGCTGCGGCCGTTTGCCCGCCTGCTGCTTCAGCGTCTAAAGGACTGGGATTTGCGGGGTGCGCGCCGAGTGACGGAATTTATAGCCAACTCCAGGGAAGTACAGAGCCGTATTAGCAGATACTATGGGCGCGACAGCGTAGTGGTTTATCCGTTTGTGGACACAGACTTCTGGCACCCCAGCCGGTCCAAGAAGGATTATTTTTTGCTGGCCGGCCGGCTGCAGGCCCATAAAAATAACGAAATTATCATCCGGGTTTTTAGCGAGCTGGGCTTGCCGCTGCGCGTGGCCGGGACGGGCAGACAGGAAAAGTATCTGCGCGGCATTGCCGGACCGAATATCAGTTTTTTGGGCCGAATCAGCGACGAGCAGCTGCGCGACGAGTATTCCGGCGCCTTGGCTTATCTTTACCCGCAGCTGGAAGATTTTGGCCTGATGCCGCTGGAGGCGGCTGCCTGCGGCACGCCGACGCTGGCTTACGGCCGCGGCGGCGCTTTAGAGACCATAGCGGCCGGCGTCACCGGAGAATTTTTCCGGAGTTATGATAAAAATGAAATCGGCGGACTAATAAAGTCCTGGCAGCCTCAAATTTACCGGCCGGAGAACCTGATTGCCCAGGCGCAAAAGTTTGACAAAAAAGTTTTTCAGGAGAAAATATCGGCAATAGTCAACGATCAAAAAATTTGATTGAAACTATACCTTATCACGACAATTTTATGCTCATTGTAATTAGTGGTCCGCCTGCATCAGGAAAAAGTACCATAGCGCAGCTGTTGGCTCAGAAATTTTCCAAATCAGTACTTTTATCTAAGGATTTTATTTTTCATCTGGTTAGGGGAGGTCATTTTGATCCATGGAAAGAGACTGTTGCTGCAAAAAAACAGTTTGCATTAAATAATTCGGTCATGCGTTATATTATAAAAACATATTTAAGCGCCGGTTATACGGTAATTGTAGAAGGGATTTTTGAAAACAAACAGTTGGCCGAATTAAGTAAGGCCGCCAACAATATAAGGGCTTTTAGGCTTGTTCCGTCCCTGGCTGCTTTAAAGAGCAGGGATCGCGGCCGTTCTTTGCACAAGCAAATACCGCACCGCTTGAAACCGCTGCATGATCTGATGAAATCGGACAAGGGATCCAATTTTTATAAAATCGATAACACCGGTTTTACCGTAAACCAGACGCTAAACCTTATTTATTCCCAATTGCATGAAAATAGCCGTTGATTTAAGAAGTCTCTCCTCGGGCAGTATTTCCGGGGTGGAAAATTACGTGGTCAACCTGCTGGAGCACATGCTGCCTTTGGACCGGACCAACAGCTACGTGCTGTTTTCCAACGCCTGGTCGGAACGCCAGGTAGGGGAATTCCATTTTATGAATTCCCAGGCGCGGCAGACCTCCTGGCCGAACCGGCTGCTTAATCTTGCGCTAAAATCAGGCCTGGTTCGGCTGGAGCAGGTCGCGGGGGATTTTGACTGCCTGTTCATGCCCAACCTAAACCAGTTTAATTTAGCCCGGGATAAAAAACTGGTCATTACGGTCCACGACTTATCGCCGGTAGTGACGCCGGAATTTTATGATGTTAAGCGCAATCTTTGGCATCACTTTTTAAATTACCGGGCGGCTTTCAACCGGGCTGATGTCCTGTTAGCTGTTTCGGAATACACCAAGCGAGATTTGGTCAGGATTTACGGAATACCGGAAAGCAAGATCAGGGTAGTGCATCCCGGGGTGGACCGGCAAATTTTTCGTCCAGACCTTCCGTTGGCCGAACTGCGCCGGGTACGAAACCATTACGGCCTGCCCGGAGAGTTCTTTCTGTTTTTAAATACAATTGAGCCTCGCAAGAATTTGACCGGCTTAATTCGGGCATTTGAACGGCTGGCGCAGCCGATTTATCTGGTTATTGCCGGCCGGCCCGGCTGGAAATACAAACAAGCGCTGCGGCTGATAAAGAACAGTAGAAAATCTGCTAAAATTATTTATGCCGGCTATCTGCAGGAAAAGGACAAGCCGGCTGTGATTAAGCTGGCCAAGGCTTTAGTCTACCCCAGTTTTTACGAAGGTTTTGGCTTCCAGCCCTTGGAAGCGATGGCTTGCGGGACTCCGGTAATTGCCAGCCAGCTAACCTCCCTGCCCGAAGTGGTCGGGGATGCGGGCCTGCTGATTAATCCTTACAGCGAAGACGGTTTGTTGGAGGGGATGCGGCGGCTGCTGCAAGAACCCGCCCTGGCCGCCGCGCTTTTAACTAAAGGGCTTGAACGCGTCCGGAATTTTTCCTGGCAGCGGACGGCGGAGCTTACACTTCAGGGCATAAACTCTTTGAGGGAGAAACAACGGTTATGAAGATAGGTTTAGACATGCGCATGTATGGACCGGCTCACGGCGGCATTGGACGCTATGTTTCGGAATTATTTCCGCGGCTTTTGGCCGCGGACAAGAACAACGACTATGTGGTATTTTTCAACGGCCGGGACATTGACACTGCCGCACTGGCCGCCTTGGCTAAAAATCCGCGGGTCAAGCTGTCTCGCAGCGACATTAGGCATTATTCCCTGGGGGAGCAGCTGGGTTTTTTGCGGCAGCTGAACAGCTACCGGCTGGATTTGGTTCATTTTCCCAATTTTAACCTACCGATTTTATACAAGCGTCCGTTCGTGGTAACGATTCACGACGTGGTTCATCATAAAATCAGCGGGCACAAAAAGAGCCGTCTGCCGCAATTTTATGCCTACAAAAAAGTGATTGATTTTGCAGCTAAGCAATCGCAGCGCATCATTACGGTTTCACAGTATTCCCTTAATGATATTGCCCGCATTCTCCGGGTGCCGCCGCAAAAAATTTCCGTAATTTACGAAGGCCGTTCGCTGGATGCCGGTGTCGGGGAGGCTTCGGTCGGGGAAATAAAAAAACGCTATTTGCTGGACGCGCCCTACTTTCTTTTTGTCGGCGTGCTGGAACGCAAAAAAAATCTGGTTAATTTGACCAGGGGGTTTGATTATCTGCTGGAAAAATACAAGATGAAAATGGATCTTGTTGTGGCGGGTAAGGCGGACAGCCACTATCCGGATATTAGGCATAAGGCGCTGGATATCAAGCACGCGGCTAATTTGGTTTTTACCGGCTATCTGGACGATGCTGATTTGGCCGCCCTATATAAAGGCGCCTATGCCTACGCCTCGGCTTCGCTGCATGAAGGGTTCGGCCTGCCAGGAGTGGAGGCGCTGGCTTTCGGCCTGCCCTTGGCCGTTTCCAATATTGAAGTGTTTAACGAGATTTACGACAACACGGCGGTATATTTTGATCCGCTAAGCCCTGCTGATATAGGGGAGAAGCTGTATTTATTGGCGCGGGATGTGCAATTTTACGAGCGAATGCAGCAGCGCAGTTTTGAACGAAGCCGTGAATTTGACTGGGATAAAGCCGCCGGGGAGACTTTGCGGGTTTATGCCGAGGCGCTGAAAACAGAAACTTTAATTCCGGAGTTTTAATTTATGAACATCCTTCTTGTCGGCGGCGGCAGCGGCGGGCCGGTAATGCCGCTGCTGGCCACCGCTGAGGCCATAAAGAAGACTCACCCCCGCGCCCGATTTTTATTGGTAGGAACCAGGAGCGGTCCGGAATCGAACATCGCCCAAAAAGCAGGTCTGGACTTTGCGGCTATCAGTGCCGGCAAACTTAGGCGCTATCTGTCTTGGCGCAATTTGCTGGCGCCGTTTCAGGTGGGGGCCGGTTTTTGGCAGGCGCGGCGGATTTTGCGGGAGTTCAAGCCTGATTGCATTCTGGCCGCCGGCGGTTTTGTCCAGGTGCCGCTGGTTTGGGCCGCTTACTTTATGGGCATTCCGGTTGTTTTGCATCAGCAGGATGTCCTGCCTTCCTTGGCTAACCGCCTGTGCCAGCTTGCGGCCAGCAAAATTACCGTCACTTTTGAAGGCGGCCAGGCGGCTTTTGCTTCCGGCCTGGGTTTATTTTATAACCGCAAGCGGGACAAAATTATTTGGACCGGCAACCCTTTTCGCCAGCAGCTGGCCGACGGCGACAAGGAACGGGCCGGGAAATTTTTCGGCCTGAAGCCGGATTTGCCGACCTTGCTGGTTTTGGGCGGCGGCAGCGGCGCGCAGTTCCTAAACCGGCTGATTGGGGACAGCCTGCCGGATCTTTCCCGCAGCGTGCAGATTATCCACGCTACCGGCGCGGGCAAAGGCGGCGGCGCAATGCCGGCGGATAATTACCATCCTTACGAATTCATTGACAATATGGCGGACGCTTATGCGGCGGCTGACTTGGTGCTGTGCCGGGCCGGCTTGTCCACTATTACGGAATTGTCAAACCTGCAAAAAATAAGTATAATTGTGCCTATGCCGGACAGTCACCAGGAGATTAACGGGCTGCTGCTTTACCGTTTGGACGCGGCCATTGTGCTGCAGCAGCATCTGCTTAACCCGGCGCGGCTGGTGGAACTGGTTCGGAAACTGCTGTTTGACGCCGAAGCGCAAAAAATATTGCAGCGTAACATCGGGCTGATTATGCCCCGGCGCGCGGCGGAGAAAGTCGCGGATCTTGTGGTAAAATTAGCGGAGCACAAAAATGGAACCAACTAGCGCCAAACGGCCGAAACTTGGACTGGCTTTAAGCGGCGGCGGCAATCGCAGCTCGTTCTATATCGGCTTCTTGGAAATTTTTCAGGAAACCCGTTTTCCCATTGATTATATTACCGCCTGCAGCGGCGGTTCGCTGGTCGCGGCGGCTTATGCCTGTGGCACGCTTAAGGAGTTTAAAGAGCGGGTATTTACTCTGGATCGACAGTCGCTGCGGACTTATTTTACGCGCAACCCGGATAGGGGCGGGCTGTTTTCCATGGATTTACTGGAAGAGGAAATCCGCAGTTTTACCAAAGGGCTGCGCTTTGAGGACGTGCGGCCGCTGATGGGTTTTGTGGCCGTTGACATAGAAAGCGGGGACAAGGTTCTCTTGTCCATGGGGGATATTGCGCGGGCAGCGCGGATTTCCTGTACGCTGCCTGGAATTTTCAGTCCGGTGAAATGGGGCGGCAAGACGCTCGTGGACGGAGGACTGCTTAGCATGGTGCCGGGAGATTTTTTGCGCCAGGCCGGCATGGATTTGACTGTGGGCATCGACCTGCGCGGCACCAAGCATATTTTTACCGAAAATCAGATTAATCTGAAAAAAATCTATAATTTTTTCAGAAAAATCCTGCTTATCAATGAAATAGAATCCCTGTTCGGGGACGTTTTCCGGCTGGAGGACGAACGGGACTCGGCCCAGCCCGGTTTTTTTCAGGTGGTTGGTAAAAGCCTGGATCTGGCCATTCTGGCAAACAAAAAAACGGAGCAGGGGAACGAAAATTGCGATATAAACATTGTTCCGGCCGTGCCCATGCTGAAACAAAGCGCTTTTAACCGGTCTTCTGTAAAATTTTATTACGATATGGGCCGGCAGATAGCCAAAGAATACTTGCCGCAAATCGAGGAGGCATTAAAAGTTAAAGCGTAATTTATGGATTTGGAACTGAAGGAAGGTGATAAGATTTATTTCATCGGCATCGGCGGCATCGCCATGTCGGCCGCGGCCAGCCTGGCCAAAGCGGCCGGTTTTGCGGTTTCGGGCAGCGACAGTAAAGAAATTTATGCTCCGGCCGCGGACGTATTGAAAGATTCGCGGATTTCATTTTCTGTCGGCTATCGGGCGGAGCAGGCTGCGGGCAGCGGGGCTGACTTATTTGTGCTGTCCGCCGGGGAGGATGAAAATAACCCGGAAGTGGCCTGGGTGCTCCAACAAGACGCTCGGCGCTGCGGCCTGGCCGAATTTTTATATGAACTATCCAAGGACAAGCTGCGGCTGGTCGTTGCCGGCACGCACGGTAAATCCACCACTGCCGGCCTGCTTGGCCACCTGCTTAAGCACCTCGACGACAGCTCGTTTATGGCCGGGGCCGTGCTGCAGAATTATAACCGGAATTTTTCCTGGGGCAGCGGGCATTATTTTGTATTTGAAGGAGATGAATACAAGGAGCAATTTGATGATCCTACGCCCAAATTCCAGTATTACCGGCCGGACATCCTGGTGCTGACCAATTTGGAGTATGATCATCCGGATTTATTTCCTAACTTGGCCGCGCTGGAAGACGAATTCCGCCACCTGCTGGCCAATCTGCCCGAAGACGGCTTGATTGTTTATAATGCGGACGACATTAATCTGGCCCGCCTGGTTAACGAATCAAATATCAGCAGCGTCAGTTTCGGTTCGGAAAACGATGCCGATTTCCAGATTTCTTCCTTGCGGTTTGAACCGGACTTTACCACCATAGAAATTGCCAACCGCTTCCGCAAGGACATTTCCAGCCAACTGCTGGGGCAGACCGAACAGTATAAAATTCAGCTGCCGGGAAAGATTAATGTTTACAATGCCCTGGCTGCCATTGCCACGCTGCGGGCCTTAGGCTTTGTCCAGGACCAGCTGGCGTTGGAGCTGCTGGCTTATCGGGGCGTAAAACGGCGTTTTGAGCTGGTTGGGGTTAAAAACGGCATTACCTTAATTGATGATTATGCCCATCATCCTACCGCAGTACGCGAGACGCTGGCCGCGGCGCGGCTGAAGTATCCTCGCGCCAAAATTTGGGCCGTCTTTGAACCGCACACCTACAGCCGCACCCAGGCAACTCTGCCGGCCCTGACTGACAGCTTTGCTTATGCCGATGCGGCACTGATTTCAGAAATTTATCCGGCACGGGAAAAGCAGGCCGGCGGCGGCATTACTTCCCGGCAGGTCGTAGACGCCGTCAGGATGGCTCATCATGAAGCCGACGTCCGCCTGGTGGCGGATAAAGCAGAGGCTCTGGCAATACTGCAGCGGGAAGCTAAGGCCGGCGACGTAATCGTCGTTATGGCCGTGGGTAATTTTAACCGCCTGGCTTACGAACTTAAGGAAAAACTCTAGCATGAATATTGAAGAAAACCGCCCTTTGGCTCCGCTGACTACTTTCCATATCGGCGGGCTGGCCAGGTATTTTTGCACGGTAACGGACCAGGCCGAGGCCTTGCAGGCCTTGGATTTTGCCCGGGGACGCGTCTTGCCGGTATTTATACTGGGCGGGGGCAGCAATATCTTAGTCAGCGATGAAGGTTTTGCAGGATTGGTCATAAAAGTTGAAAGCAAGGGCCTTGAAGTCGCCGGTCAAACGGACCGGACAATAAGCCTGCGGGTCGGGGCGGGCGAGGTTTGGGATGAAGTGGCGGGCTTTGCCGCGGCGCACGACTGGTGGGGGGTGGAAAATCTCTCGCATATTCCAGGATCAACCGGGGCCATTGCGGTGCAAAATGTCGGCGCTTACGGCCAGGAAGCCAAGAACGTAATTGCCTCGGTGGAAGTGTTGGACAGCCGGACCGGACAAATGCTTACTTTGGACAGGAAAGAATGCGGCTTTGCTTACCGCCGCAGTATTTTTAACTCCAGCCAAAAAGGGCGCTATCTTATTTTCTACGTTAATTTTGTGCTGTCGCCGCAGCCGCAGCCGCAGCTGTCCTATCGCGATTTGCGGGAGCGCTTTGCCGGGCGGCAGCCCGGCTTAGCTGAAATAAGGCAGGCCGTAACGGAAATCCGGGATCGGAAGTTTCCTTTTCCTGTCGAGGCCCGCCTGGGCAATGCCGGCTCGTTTTTTAAAAATCCGACGCTGGATGCCGGGGGTTATCGGGGGCTTGCTGAGCAGCTGGCTGTTCGGTTTGGATCGGAAGCCGCAGCCCGTTTGGATCGGATTAAATTTGAGGAAGGAAGTGCGTTTAAAGTGCCGGCGGCGTTTTTGATTGATCTCTGCGGCCTGAAAAATTTGCGGCGAGGCGGAGCGGCAATAAATGCCGCGCAACCGCTG
>CAZJLL010000078.1:0-3865 GCA_964547145.1 uncultured Candidatus Saccharibacteria bacterium
CTGGCCCAGGGCCGCTTCATGCTGGCCGCGGGCGCGGCCAGCGCCCGCGCGGCGTAGGATTCTGCGCGTGGTGTCCAGCGGTTTGCCGGCGCGCAGCGCCGGCAAATCCCCGGCCGCAATGGCAGCGCGGCCGGCCTGATACAGCTTGCCGGTGGCCGCGCCGGCTTTAGGGTCGGCAAAAGCTTCCAGCATCCGCTCAATGTAATTACGTTCCATTATCAAATCCGGATTAACCAACTGGAAAAATTCGCTGTCGTACCGGGAAAAGACCAGGTTATGCCCGCCGGCAAAGCCAACATTGCGCCCCGGATCAATAATTTCCACCCGCGGAAAGCGGCGCTGTAAAAATTCCTTGCCGCCGTCCGTATTGCCCGCAATGACGGCCACTACGCGCATATCCTGCACGGTCTGGGCGAAAATCGCGCCAAATACCGGCTCTATAAACGGCCGGTTGTTATAAATTACCTGGACAACGGTAACTTTAGTCCTCATGGTCTTTATACTCGTGATAGCGCTGGACCACAACGCCGGCCAGGCCCAAATCCAGGAAGAAAAACATCAGCACCTTGTCGTTGAGCAGCGTAACGTCAAACACGGCCGCGGCCATAATCCACAGCACCAGCAAAAAAGCCTGGGCCACAAAGTAAACCAAAAAGTCTTCGGTCTTTTCGTAATGGCGGATAAAATTCCAAAAATAGCGCAAAACCGACCAAAAGAACCACAGCAGCAGGATCAGTCCGGCCAGGCCCGTCTCCACCAGAACCTGCAGGTATAAATCGTGGGCTGAGATGTATTTTTTCGGCAGGTTGTAGCGCTCGTTTACTTCGTTGCTCACCTGCTCGTAGCTGGCGCCGGCGGGTACCGGCCCGAGCGAGACAATAAAGTTGCTTTCCCCCACGCCGAGCGGATGGCCAAATGCGAACTTCAGGCTGCTGGCCCAAATAGCCAGCCGGCCCTGGTTGGAAATGTCGTTTACGTCATAAATGCTTTCCGCGCGGGCCAAAAAATTCTCCTTAAAACCATTGCCGACGCGCAGCAGATCCAGCCCTTTATTGATGAACGGGGAAACAAAAAACAGCAGCAAAATAATAATAAACGGCCAGAGGTATTTCTTGGCCAAGTGCTTCTGGATATTTTTAAAGTAGCCCAGCAGCACGGCCAGCAGCGGGGCGGCCATCCCGACCCAGACCGCGCGCGTGCCGGACAGGATCAGGGCCAGGCCGGCGAAGCGGATGCCGGACCACAGCCATTTGCGGATGTGCTTAAACACGCTGCGGGTTAGCGCCGTTCCCATGCACAGGCCGACAATGCAGATATAAGCGAACGACTGCGAATCCGGCATAATGGAAAACATGCGCAGCTCGCGGCCGCCGGTATAAGAAAACCAGGAATTGGAATACAGGGCCACGGAAGCAAAACCGCTGCCGTAATACAGGCGGCTGATATTCGTCGCCCAATAGACCCAAAAGGTGTCCAGGTTAGTTAAAAACGTGCCGATCAGCTGGGTAAAGCCTAAAGTAACAATAATGGCCAGCGACCAAATGACGTAGCGGGTCACCTCAAAAATCTGCTGCTTGCTTTTTAAAACATTAATCAGTACCAGATAAAGCAAATAGACATTCAGTAAAAATAACAGTTCTTTCAGGCCCTGCGTGCGGAAGCGTCCCAACAGCAGCGTAACGGCCGCGGCGACCAGAAAAAAATAACCCAGATACTTGTCCCAGGGCAGAAAGCGGATTTCGGCGAAACGGTATTTCTTATCCCGCAGCAGCCAGACCATAAACAGCACGGCATACAGAATCCGCCACATGGACAGCGAATCAAAGCCGGAATTTGGCAGTACCACGAAGAACGGGATGGACAAAATCAGCAGCAGCAAGGACTCATAAACCGGACACAAAAAAATAAAGGCCAGCAGCAGGCCCAAGTTAAGCCAGACTAAAGCGGCGGGCCAGTTGAGTACGGCAATGCCAAGGATGCTGATATACTGCCAGACGGTAAACAGAATAATCAGCAGGCGAAGCTTGGGCAATGCTTTGAGTTTTTGTAAAAAATCTTGATACATCAAATCAAAAAATAAAATAATCGGCGGGAGGCGCTTCAGGCCTTGTTTAAGACGGCCAGGGTTTCCCGGGCGCACTTCTCCCAGGAAAAATACTGCAGGCGGCGGGCGCCTTTGCCGGCCAAGTCTTGGGCCAGCGCCCGGTCAGTCAGCAGGATTTTCAGGCTATGCTTTATTTCTTCCGTCTTCTGCGGATCAAAATACACTGCTGCCTCCCCTGCTACTTCCGGCAGGCTGGAATTATTGGCCGCCGCCACAGGCACGCCGGAGGCAAACGCTTCCAGAATGGGCATGCCGAACCCCTCATAAAAGCTGGGTACCACCAGGGCCGCAGCCCGCTTCAGCAGCAGAAAGCGTTCGGTATCCGGCACGTAGTTGAGATAGACAACGAAATCTCGATGCCGCTCAATCAGAGCCAGAATCGGCCGGGCCTTCCAGCCGGGCCGGCCGGCGACCACCAGCTTATAGCCGGCAAACTCCGGCTGCTGGGCGCGCAGTTCGGCAAAGGCCTTAACCAGTCCTTCCAGATTTTTGCGCGGCTGCAGCGTGGATAAAAACAAAACGTAATGGCCGGGCAGCAAATCGCGGAGTCGACTGGCTGCGGGGTATTCATCCGCCGCCGGCCGGTCAAAACCATGATGCACGACGGTTATCTTTTCCGGCCGGACACCGTAGAATTTAATCAAATCCCGGCGCGTGCTTTCGGAAACCGCAATCACCGCCGCGGCCCGCCGGACGGCATAGCGCGTGGAAAATTCAAGAAAATTGCGGTTGAACCAGGTAAATGTTTCGGGAAAGAACTTCCAAGCCAGATCATGGATTGTCACCACGCTGCGGCGCGGATGCCACAGCGGCAGCGCGGAAGCCGGAATCAGCAGCACATCCACCGGATGCAACAGCAGCTCCAGGCTCAGCCGCAGCTGCGTCCAAAAAATCGGAAACGGCAGGACCTTTAAGTGAAAATTGGCCGGCAGCTCCTTCAACCAGTCTTCGGGCTCTGTCCGCAGGTACAGCCGGTACTGATTTTTAGAATCTTCCGCCGCCAAATGCAGCAGCAGCTGCTTGGCATAATGTTCCACCCCAGTCTTCTGCGGATTATTGGCGCGTTCAGCCTCTATGCCGATAGTCATAAAAGAAAATAAGCTAATAACCAAGGCCTGCCAAACTAATTATAGCGTTAAACACCGCCTTTCAGCAAAAAGCCGCGCCGAAGCTGCCCTTTGCGGACAATGTCAGCGCGGATTTATTATATCTTTCGGTCGCCTACTGGCCAAACACAGGCGTAGCGGAAGCAGTCGGCGCGGCCAGGGGTGCTTTTTGCGCATGCGGCTGGGGATGAACCAGATAAGTCCAGAAAGTATCCGAATCTATGTCATCCTGCAGCATATTACCGTAGGCAAAATAATAAACTACGCCGGCGGCAACCAGGCCGACTATAACGATAATGAATGCCGGCCAAAATGTCCGGTATTGCCTCGATTCACCAGGTTTAACTGGATTGTTGGGCATAAAATCAGATTAATTTTCTGCCATTATTATAACAAAAATCACTTGTGGACAAACAGCCGCTGCTTGAGCAGGCTGCTTTTGTAGAGATTCGGACGGTAGGGGTCAA
The DNA here is from genome assembly GCA_964547145.1 of uncultured Candidatus Saccharibacteria bacterium. GTDB lineage: Bacteria > Patescibacteriota > Doudnabacteria > UBA920 > UBA920 > PALSA-1336. The sequence continues at coordinate 3,678 of CAZJLL010000078.1, forward strand.
GCCGGCGGATGCGAACGGTGCAGCCGGCGCGAGCCAGCAGCCGGCGCAAGTTTTTCACATAAGCGCCGCTTTGGTCATAGCCCAAAGCAATGATATCCGGTTTTTCCCTGAGAATATGAGGCAGGTAAGCTTTAAGCCCGCCGGCCACGGCGCGGTCAACTTCAGGCAGCGCCGCCACCGCCTTGAGG
>CAZJLL010000079.1:0-2023 GCA_964547145.1 uncultured Candidatus Saccharibacteria bacterium
CGGCTGCTGGAGGCGGACGTCGGCAGCGGCAAAACCCTGGTGGCATTTGCCGCCTGCCTTATGGCTGCGGCCAAAGGCCTTCAGGCTGCATTCCTGGCGCCGACCGAAATTTTGGCCCAACAGCATTACCAAACGGCACAAAAATATTTCCCGGCCGGCCTGCAGATCAAGCTTAGCCTGCTGACCGGCGCACAGGCTTCCCTGGACGGGCAAAGCTTGCCTAAAGCCAAACTGCAAGCCTTAATCCGCGAGGGCATGCCCGGCTTGTTTTTCGGCACCCACGCGCTGCTGCAAAAAAATGTCAAATTTAAAAATCTCGGCCTGGTGGTGATTGACGAACAGCACCGCTTCGGCGTGGACCAGCGCGCCGGCCTGCTCAACAGTCCCGGCCGGCCGCCGCATTTACTGTCCCTGTCCGCCACGCCCATTCCCCGCACCCTGCAGTTGGCTTTCTACGGCGAGCTGGACGTATCTCAAATCAAAACCAAACCGGCCGGCCGCCGTCCTATTCAAACCCGTCTGGTGCCGGAAAGCGGACGCGACCAGGCCTACGGCTTCATCGCCAAGGAATTGGCCGCCGGGCGGCAGGCTTTTGTCATTACTCCCTTAGTGGAGGAATCCGACCGGCTGGGGCTGAAGTCAGCCAAGGCCGAATACTTAAGCCTGCAAAAAATCTTCCCCCAATTCAAACTGACCTTGCTGCACGGCAAGATGAAGACCAAGGACAAAGAAGCCGCCATGGCGGAATTCTTAAGCGGAAAAACGCAAATCCTGGTCGCCACTTCGGTGGTGGAAGTGGGCGTGGACGTCCCCAATGCTTCGGTTATGGCCATTGAGGGAGCCGAACGCTTTGGCCTGGCCCAGCTGCACCAGTTCCGCGGCAGGGTCGGCCGCGGCGCGCACCAAAGCTACTGCCTGCTGCTGACGAAAGAAGCGGACGAGGAGACCCAAGCGCGCCTGCAAGGCTTTGCCCAGACCCAGGATGGCTTTGTCCTGGCCGAACTGGACTTAAAACAGCGCGGTTTCGGCGAACTCTACGGCCAGCAGCAGGCCGGCTGGAATTTTAAATATTTTGATCCAAGTTATACCAGCCTGATTGCGCCGGCCCGGGCGGAGGCGCTGGCCTTGCTGCAAGCGGATCTTGAGCTAAAAAAATACCCGCTGCTCTGGGAAAAGATAGCGGGCAAAACCATACACTTTGAATAGGCGCTTGCGTTTTTATCCGAAAACCGATACACTATCCCCAAACCAAGGAGGGGCTATTCTTTATGCCCTTTCTTGGAATCCAGCTTTGTGAGGTACACCGCAATGGCAAGAGGAGCCAACGAAAGATTTGAAGCCGGTCGGGCAAAGCCCACCACGGGCTTTTTAGCAACCGAGCAGGAAACGGGAGGGGTTATAAGGCTGGACCCAAAAAACCCCTGCAAAATCTGCAACGAACCGATCGGGCTGTCCGGAGCCATGAACGGCTCCGGCGTATGTCCAATCTGCATGGCAACAGAAGCCTCAAAGCGCATGGGCAGCGAGGCAACCAAGCAGGCGGAGATGGACGTAAAAGCCGGCCTGCTTGGCCGGAGGATTGAGCCGAAATCGTTCATCCGGCCCGTATCCCCGCCAGCCCCAGTTCCGCGAGCCAAGGCTGTGCTTGCCGCAGCAGCGGGAGCAATCGTTAGCTAACCTTGGCTGGCCGAACTGGCGCAACATCTTGGCCGCAGCTCCGCACCGGGGCCGCGGGTCCAAGCGGGGGAAGCATATTGTGGCGGCAGCTAACCGCCACGCTCGCCTTGCTTCCCCCGAGTATTTCTATATAAACAGCTTAAATAAGTTTTAACGCTTCCTGCAAAGTCTTGACCGGCAGGATTTTTATTTTGCCCGTTTTGGGCGCCTTGGCGGCGGGACAAATAATCCGGCCAAAGCCGAGTTTTTCGGCTTCCTTGATGCGTTTTTCCAGATTCGGCACAAAACGGACTTCGCCGGACAGGCCAAGCTCCCCCACAATGACCGTATCCGCCACCGTCTGCTC
>CAZJLL010000080.1:0-5400 GCA_964547145.1 uncultured Candidatus Saccharibacteria bacterium
GGCAAGATTCTTGTATAATGCGTAGGCAAAATTATTAAACGGCAGATTTCCTGAATTTGTATGAATTCCAGCTTGTTTTTCAGATTTTTGAACATTGTCATCATGTTGCTGCTGATTGTGGCCATTGCCCTGCAGAACAAATCCTCCGGTTTGTCCAATGTATTCGGCGGTGCAGGCAACATTGTCCAAACCCGCCGCGGTTTTGAAAAATGGCTATTCTACGCCACCATCATTCTAGGCCTGCTGTTTTTGGCGCTTAACGTCGCTTTCCTCTTTTTGGGGAAATAAGACGCAACCACGCCGCCCTGCTTCCCCCAATGAACGGTTTCCCCGAAAATTTCATCAGTTACACCAAAGACGTCAGTCTGGGTGCCAAAGAACTCAAACACCTCAACCTTTCCCTGCTGCGGAAAGTTTTTTCTTTAATGGGCAAACGGGAAAAAATCGCTTGCACCCTGCTGGCTGCCCTGGCCGTTTTCAGCCTGGCCTGGTCGCTGCGCAGCTTTTATCTAAACCACACCGTAGCTGTAGCGGCGGACGGCGGGTCTTACAGCGAAGGACTGCTCGGCCAGCCCACCTATTTAAACCCCCTGCTTGCCCGGCAGGATCCCGACCTGACCCTGACCCGGCTTATCTTTTCCGGCCTATACAAATACAACGCGGCGGGCCAGCTGGTGCCCGATCTGGCCGACGGTCTGCCACAGATTTCCGACGACCAAAAACAATATACCGTCAGCCTGCGCCGCGACGCCAAATGGCAGAACGGCAAACCGGTTACGGCCGACGACGTAATTTTTACCATCCAAACCTTGCAGGATCCTGATTATAAAAGCCCGCTGCGCGCCTCCTGGCAGGCTACCACGGTAGACAAGCTGTCCGATTACACCGTCCGCTTTACCACCAAGGATATCTCCGGCCCGTTTTTGGACAACCTGACGCTGCCAATCCTGCCGAAAAACATCTGGGGCAAAGTTGACGCCCAAAATTTCCTGCTGTCCAAATCCAATCTGGAAGCCGTCGGCAGCGGGCCTTATGCGGTCAAAGAAATCAAGAAGCTGCCCAGCGGCAAAATTGAGCAGATCAGTCTGGCGGCCAACTCCGATTACTACGCCGGCCGGCCGAAAATCGACGAATTGGACTTTGTCTTCTACGATACCGAAGACGATATGGCCAACGCCTTCCATAGCCGGGAAATCTCCGGCTTCGGCTACGTACCGCTCAGCAGCAGCCTGGATCTGGGGCGGCAGCGGCCCGGGCCGCAAAGCCATGTCGTGCCCCTGCCCCAATACCAGATTGTCTTTTTCAACTTAAACAGTCCTATCCTGGGCGACCAGAGCGTACGCGCGGCCCTGGCCCTGGCCACGGACAAGCAGCAGATTATTGACCAGGTATTTGACGGTCAGGCCCTGCTGCCCAATTCGCCGCTAATGTTCAACGGCCCGGACAATATTTCCCCGACTTCCAGCCCGGCCGACCTGGAACAGGCGCAAAGCCTGCTGGACAGCGCCGGCTGGAAAATCGACCCCAAGACCAACCTGCGCAGCGGCAAAAAAGGCGCGCTGACCCTGACCATTGCCACCAATGATTCCGCCGTCAACTCCAAGGCTGCCGATTTGCTGGCCGAACAGTGGCGCAAGCTGAACATTACGGTCAACCTTTCGGTCTTGCCAGGCAAACAGCTCACCGACAGCGTCATCCGCCCCCGCACTTTTGACGTTCTGCTGTTCCAGCAAAAATACGGCGCCGATCCCGATCCGTTCCTGTTCTGGCACTCCAGCCAGGTCAAGGACCCCGGCTTCAACCTGACCGGCCTGGCCAACCCGGCCATAGACAAGCTGATTACCGATGCCCGGACCACCACCGACCGCACCGTGCGCGAACAAAAATATCAGCAGTTCAGCCAGCAGGTGCTGGCCCAGACCCCGGTCATTTTCCTGAATCAGACGGAGCTGGTCTATAACCTGGACGATGAGGTCAAAAATGCGGCTTTCCAAATTCTCTACGATCCCAGCCAGCGTTTCAGCGATGTGGCCGACTGGTATGTCAAAACCAAGCGGGTCTGGAAATAAATGGCCGTTTAGGCTATAATTAACACTACGCAAAACAAAAGAGTTTTTTGTCTTTTTAAAACTTTGCCCAGGTGGCGGAATTGGTATACGCGCACGCTTCAGGAGCGTGTGGCCGCAAGGCCGTGGAGGTTCGAGTCCTCTTCTGGGCACCATTGTCAGTTAACTTAATTACCCAAGACCGGCTCAAAGCCTGTGCCAGCCGGTGCATCAGCCAAAAATGCCATTGACAAAAAATGCGGGAAATGATATAATTTAGATACTTTGGTTAAAAATCTTTAGAAATCAAAACAAAACCGGACAAAACAGCATTTGCCAAATAACAGTTAAAAAGACTTTTTAGTTGTTATTTGTTAATTGCTTCCTGAAAGCAACTCGGATGGGGTCGGCAGTCGAAGCCACTTTGTCCGGCTAACAAAATTTAATCAGTAAGGACCAAGCGTTTTTTGCTTGGACCAATTAAGTATTGCCTTCATTTTTGAAGACAATAAAAGCATTAAACATGATAATGAAGAAATTTTCCCATGGCCCCCACCGGCCGCAGACAACGCACAAACCGGCGGGCGCGCATGAGGCGGCCGGCCGCGACAAGCCCGACCGCATTGACGCCCTGATCAACAGCGCCACCGGCGCTGATTCGGGCAAGCAGTCCAGCCTCAATACCAGCCGCTATACGTCTTCCCGGCAGAATCTGCGCATCATCCCGATGGGCGGCGTGGAAGAAGTCGGAGAAAACATGACTGCGCTGGAATTCGGCGACGATCTGATAATTATTGACATGGGTCTGGCCTTTCCCGACGATACCATGCCCGGCATTGACTACATTATTCCGGACACAAAATGGCTGGAAGAAAACAAGCGGCGCATCCGCGGCGTAATTATCACCCACGGCCACTTGGATCACATCGGCGCAGTGCCTTACATCCTGCCCAAGCTGGGCGATCCGCCGGTCTACACCATGCCGCTGACCGCAGCCTTCATCAAGAAGCGCCTGGAGGAATTTTCCCTGCTCGGCCGCTCCAAAATCAACACTATCGGCAAGGACGACTCGCTGGCGCTGGGCAACTTTAAAATCCGCTTCTTCCGCATTAACCATAGCATTCCTGATTCCGTTGGCCTGTGCATTACCACGCCGGTCGGCCAGATTGTCTACGTCACCGACTGGAAATTCGACCACACGCCGGCGGACGGCAAGCCGACCGAGTTTGATAAAATCGCCAAGTTCGGCGCCGAAGGCGTAACGCTGCTGATGTCGGATTCCACCAACGCGGAAAAGCCCGGCTATTGCGCGTCCGAACGCCAAATCGGCCTGACTATTGACCGCACTTTCTCCGACATTAAGGGCCGGATTATTTTTGCCAACTTTGCCACCAACATTTCCCGCATCCAGCAGGTCTTTGACGCGGCGGCGAAGTATAATCGCAAAGTCATAGTTACCGGCCGCAGCCTGGTCAACAACATTGAAATTGCCCTATCTTTGGGCTACTTGAAAATCCAGCCGAAGATCATCATCAAGTCCGAACAGGCCAAAAAATTTCCGGACAACCAAATTGTGATTCTGACCACCGGGGCCCAGGGCGAGGAAGCCGCCGGACTGGCGCGCATTGCCCGCGGCGATCACAAGACGGTCAAAATCAAAAAAGGCGACACGACCATAGTGTCTGCCTCCCCCATTCCGGGCAACGAGCGGGCTATTGCCGCCATGCTGTCCAACCTGACCCGGCTGGGCAGCCACGTCATCTACAACAAAACGCTGGATATTCACACTTCCGGCCACGCCCACCAGGAAGAGCTAAAGCTGATGATTGCCCTGGTCAAGCCGAAATACTTTATGCCCATCCACGGCGAACACCACATGATTGTGGCCCACGCCGACCTGGCCAAGACCATGGGCATTCCGGAAAGCCACATTTTTGCCCTGGATAACGGCCAGATTCTGGAACTGAATTCGGCGCGCGAAGCCAAGGTAACCGAAGACGCCAAAATTTCCAGCGGCTACGTGTTCATTGACGGCCTGGGCATAGGCGATGTCGGCGAAGTCGTCATCCGCGACCGCCAGGTCATGGCCCAGGACGGCATGTTCGTGATTATTATGACCCTGGACCGCCGCAGCGGCAAGCTGATTAACCAGCCCGATATCATTTCCCGCGGCTTCATCTATATGAAAGGCAACGATGATTTGATCCGCGAGGTCAAGCACGAGGTGCGCAAGCTGGCAGAAAGCAAGGGCAAGGAAAAACTGGAGCCCAACTACGCTTACCTGCGCAACGTCGTCCGCGACGAAATCGGCGAATACCTCTATCAAAAAACGGAACGGCGCCCCATGGTACTGCCCGTAGTCATATATGTTTAACCATCCAACCGAGTCGTCCGGCCGGACGAATCTGTTGTAAAAAACCTCTCCCCGTTCGGGGAGAGGTTTTTTAGCGGCAGCAGAACTTACTGCGGCAGTGTAAGATAAACGCTTAATGGCTGAATGGGCGTGCCGTCCGGCCATTTGCCCATATACTCCTGCTCCGTCGTGCCGCCCAAGGCATATGCACGATTTTGACCGTAAAATGCGGCATCCAGCAGGCCATCCAGCAGCTTCCAGTAGCCGTAATAATCCAAAGCGTCGAGCGTCATTCCCGTCGGTGCCAGATGGTCGGCCGTCAGACTGTAACCCTGATGCTGGTCGGAGTGTACGACCACATAATTTTTATTTTCCGGCGCAAGGCTACTCGCCTGGCTGAAGATCTTTTTAGCATCGGTGTCGCCTACCAGCCGGTCCTGGTCGCCAGCCACAGTCAGCAGCAGCAGATCGGCCGGCAATTTGCTTAAGTCCGCCAGCGGCGCCGCCCCAAAAGCGCCCCAGGTTTTGCCTGGTTGCACGCTCATCAGCGCCCTGGCTTTGGGCAGGCCGGGCTCGGCTGCCAGGTTAGCAGCAACAATCCCGCCCATGGAATGGCCGACTAAGGCAAAATGGTCCGTATCCGGCAGCAGTCCCAAATCCGCCTGAAGGCGGGACAGGGCGTCCTTGACCGCGGCCAGAGCATTAGGCGTAAATTGCGCCGGCGGCGTGCGCAGGTTGCTCTGATAAACCGGGAAAATTACGATATTGCCGCGGCGAACCAGATGGTCCAGCCAGGGCTGATACGGCCGCGGCGCCAGAGCGCCCCAGCCGTGCAAAAACACAACAACGGGCAAACTGGAAGTCGGGGCGGGGTCGGCCGGATAAAAAACAGTGTAAGCGGCGGCACCGCTGCCGAAAGCGCGGCTTTGCACTCCCCCGTAAGCATACTGAGCGCTGCCCGGACCCTGGGCCGGCTGATAGTCAGCCTGGCCGGTCCGCGGC
>CAZJLL010000081.1:0-1623 GCA_964547145.1 uncultured Candidatus Saccharibacteria bacterium
CCAAATAATTTGTTTGTTCCGTTTCCACCAGGTCATCTGGCGCTTGGCGTAATGGCAGATTGCCAGCAGCAGCTGTCCAGCCATCTCCCGCCGCTTCAGTTTGCCGGCGAGGTAGCGCGAAACATAGCGGTATTCCAGGCCGAAATCATCCAGCCGCTTGTAGGACAGGCCGCCGGCGTGGAGCCGTTTTACTTCCTGAATCATACCGGAGCGGAGGCGCTGCTTTAAGCGCTTTTCTATTTTGGCATATAAAATTTTTTGCGGCAGATTAATGCCCAGCCAGAGGGCATTATAATTTAAAGATTTAAGATTAGATGATTGAAAGGTTGGAACGGGTTTGCCGGTGGTAATTACAATTTCCAGGGCGCGGATAAGGCGGCGGCTGTTAAAGCGGTCAATTGTGGCGGTCCGGGCCGGATCAAGTTTAAGCAGGCGCTGGTATAAAATATTGGCAGGTTGTTTTTCCAGGCGGGCTCTAAGTTTTGGGTTTGGCTCAACCTCAGGCAAGGCCTGGTTAAAAACTACGGTGTCAATCCAATGCATTGTGCCGCCGCACAATATTGGCAAATGCCCGCGCTTAACAATTTCCGCAATCTTTTTTTGCGCCGCTTTTTGGAATAACGCGGCTGAATACTGCCGGCGGGGGGAAGCAGAATCAATCAGATGATGGGGAATGCCTTTATAAATAAAATATTTTTTTGAAGCAGGTGGCAATGGCTGCCACCGGCCAGGCACTTTACCGCTGCCGATATTAAGGCCGCGGTAGACTTGCCGGCTGTCGCAGGAAATTATTTCGCCGCCAAAACGCCTGGCCAGGCGGACGGCCAGTTCGCTTTTGCCCGAGGCGGTCGGGCCGGCGACAATCAGGATTTTTTCGGGAAGATTGGTCATTTCCGGCCAGATTTGCCAAGTTTTTTGCCCGCATGGGGCGCGGCAGGGGAGCGCAGGCCACGGCCATGCATGGCCATGCGGGGACGCCGGCGGACTTGGCGGCGGAGGGCTTTGGTGGTGAATTCTTCCCAGTTTTTCTTGCGCATAGATATGTTATAATAATTATAACATCAGCCTGAATTTTTATCAGCAATCGGCCTATGAAAAAGAATATTTGGATTATAGCAGTGATAGCGGTTTTTGCCGCGGTTGCCTGCTTTTTCTATAACCGCGCTTCCCAGCCCGCTCCGGCTCTGCCGCCGTCTGCTGGCGCGCCGGTGGAAACTGAAACAGCGAAAGAGCCGGCCGCGCCGCCGCAGCCAACTTCTTCGCCGGTTTCTTCTGCGCCCGCCAGTCCGCCGCCGGCTGTCTAGAGCAGCGGCCAGGAGCAGGACGCCGGCCCTGATGTCCAGGTTTGGGAAACCGACTTTGACGGCTCGGCCTTTGCTCCCGCGGAACTGAAGATAAAAGCGGGTGATTATGTGATGTTTGAAAACAAAAGCGGGGGCGATTTTTGGCCGGTTGCGGCCGGCGGCGGTACCGCCGGTTATCCCGGGTTTTGCGCTGCGTCAGCCGTGGCGTCGGGAAAAAAGTAAAATTTCAAGTTCCTCCAGCCCGGAACTAACGGGATAAATGACAGTCTGAATCCCGCAGCTTTTGGTACCGTGATTGTACAGTAGTAAAGACCGTCAG
>CAZJLL010000082.1:0-3160 GCA_964547145.1 uncultured Candidatus Saccharibacteria bacterium
ACAGGCCATAGCCAAAACCCCAAATTCCGCCTGAGCCAACAGCCAGCAAGGCTTGATTGATCTGATAGCTGATACCTTTAGGATCCAGCTGCGGATTAAAAAAAGTGGCCAGGCGGCGAACCCGATAGGGTTCAATCTTGATAATCAGGTAGAGCAATAGCGCGCTTAAGCCGCTGCCGTAGAAAAAATATTTTAAAGGAATACCGCCGACAAACAGCATGGCAAAGGCGACCAAAATCAAAACCAGCATTGTGCCAAAATCGGGCTGCCATAAAATCAGCCCGGCAAACAGGCCGATAATGACCAAGGAAGGCAGCAGGCCGAAATAAAAATCATTCAAGGAACCACGTTTTTTATCGGTCCAGGAAGCCAAATAAAAAATAATTACCAGCTTGGCCAGCTCCGCCGGCTGAAAAGTTACGGGCCCCAAGCTAAGCCAGCGCGCGGCTCCGCCGGAAGAAATACCCAAACCGGGAATCTTGACCAGCAATAGCAGAAACAAAGCCAGAAAAATCAGGACGGGCAGGTTTTTTTGCCAGATATGGTAATCCAGTTTGGCGCAGATAATTAGTGCCGCCAGGCCGACCAGCGCGCCGTAGAGCAGCTGGTGGATGATATAGTAAGTTGTGTTGCCGAAGTTGGCGAATGATTCCACGGTCGAGGCAGAATAAAGCACGATCAAACCATAGCCCAGCAGGGCCAAAACCGTAAACAGGAGCGAATAGTCGATTGTTAGCCTGGCGGCGGCGCGTTTTACCATAAGGCGGCTTGTTGTTTGAATTGTTCACCGCGGTCGCGGTAATTTTGAAACATATCAAATGAAGCGCAGGCCGGGCTGAGCAGAACCACATCTCCCGCCTGAGCTATGCCGCGAAGCTGTTTGAAAATTTCCGCCATGGATTTGGCCCCGGTCAGGATCGGTCCGGCAAATTTACCGGCTGCCGACACGGCCTGGCGCAGGCGCGCTGCCTCAGTGCCGATTAAAACCAAGGCCCGGATATTCGGCCTGGCCAAAATAGTCCGGCCCAGTTCGGCAAAATCGGAGTGCTTGGAGGACCCCCCCAAAATGACGATTTCGGGTTCACGAAAAGCGGTAATGGCGGCAATGGCCGTCTCCGGGGTGGTAGAAAAAGAATCATTATAAAAGCTGATCCCTCCGCGTTTTTCGGCAAACTCCAGGCGATGTTCCAGCCCGGCAAAGTTAAGACTGGCATGGCTTATATCCGGCCAGGCTGCGCCGGCTAGATGCGCGGCCGCAGCCGCAGCGGCCACATTTTCCCAATTATGTTCCCCGCGCAGCTTTAAATCTTTCAGCGGCAGAACGGCCAGTTCAGTTTGGCCGGGTTCAATATATATCAACTGGCCATCGGCTGCATAACAGCCGGCTATAACTTTTTTGCGGCGGCTAAAAAAATATTTTTGTCCCCCGCCCTGCCGGCCGATGGCGGCGGAGTTCGGATAATCGGCGTTGATGACCGCAAAATCAGCCGCGGTTTGGAATCTGGTAATGGCGGATTTGGCGCGGACATATTCCGCCTCGCTGGCATGATAATTTAAATGCTCGCTTGTGGTCATCAACACCACGGCTATATGCGGGCTGCGCTGCAAGCCCATCAGTTGGAAGCTTGATAATTCATAAACAATCCGGTCATCTGACCGCAGCCCGTCCAAAAGCTCCAGCGGCTGGATTTTACCTATATTACCGGTTAAGTAAGCGCGCTGCCCGGCTTGTTGCAGAATCTTGCAGATAAGGCTGGAAGTAGTCCCTTTGCCTTTAGTGCCGGTAACGCCGATAATCTGACCCGGGCAATGTTCAAAAAACCATTCTGTCTGGCTGGTCAGTTTCGCCCCCCGCTTTAAAACCGGCTGCAAGTCGGGATGGTCCGGGTTTATGCCGGGGCTGCGGAAGGCAACTTCAAAACCGGCTAATTCCCTAAAAGCTGAGGGGCCAAAAATAAAATTAAGCTTGAGCTGTTTAATTGCAGCACGTTCTTTTATATCCCATTCCTCCCACGGCTTTTGATCAAACAGGACGGGGCGAATGCCGTGCGAGAGCAAATAAGCGGCCACGGCCCTGCCTTCCTGGCCATAACCTAAAACGGCAACTAGTTTTCCCTGCAGTGAAGCTAATTCCATAGTTAAACTTTTATTTATTTTACCATAATTCAGGTAAAATAAAAAACGGCTCTGTCACTTGCCAATTGGCAGAACCGGATACATTCCCCTCTTTTGGCCGTAAAAAAATTATGGACAAAAGAGGGGCCTGACTTGCTAAGGTCAGGCACAAGGTTTGGTGGAATCGACAGGGCAAATTTTCTGGCGCGGCAGGCGGTGAGCTTCGGGCAAATAAGCCGAGACCCAAACGATAACCAGGTTAGCCAGGGCGGTTAATATTACACCCAGCCATAAGTAATCGGTGCCGACAATTTCCGGCCGGATGGCCGACAGCGTGCTGCTGCTGGCCCAATGTACGGGTGCATTTGCCAACGATTCCGCGGCCAGGCGGATAAACGGCGCGCGGCGGCGGGCAGACATGCGCTGCAGCAGTCCGCAAATAAAGATCATGATTGCGGCCAAAGCAGGCCAATATCCTGGAGTTACCAGCAAGGGGCTGGCCGGATCGGTCTTAATCAGCCAAAGCAGGCAGCCGGTTGAGGCATACCAAAAAAATCTGACTTCGTCGGATTCCGACATTATTCCTCCAATTTAAAGATACAGCGGCCTTTGCCGTCCGTTAATAATACGAAAATTAAGGCATCTCTGTTGCGAAAAAGAAAAAGCCGCCAAATGGCGGCTTAATTAATACATTTATTTACAATCACTCTTTGCGCAGGACCCGTCCCGGCATGGCCTGGGTAAGCTGGCCGTCTTCTACGGCCGGCCGGCCGTTGACGAATACATAATCCAGGCCGCGGCTATACTGATAGGGGTTTTCATAGGTAGAGTAATCGCGGAAATTTTTGGGATCAAACAGCACCAGGTCGGCAAAATTTCCCACTTTAATGCTGCCCCGGCGTTTTAAGCCCAGTTTTTGGGCGGGCTGAAAAGATAATTTTTTTATGGCGTTTTCCAGTCCGGCAGAATCGCGGCGCAGGGCAAGCTGTAAGAAGCGGGGCGCCGTGCCGAAACATCGCGGATGAACCAGTTGGCCGTTTTGTTT
>CAZJLL010000083.1:0-2253 GCA_964547145.1 uncultured Candidatus Saccharibacteria bacterium
TCCCGCCAGGGCGTTAACGTCAGAAAAGGCATGTAGCACCAAACCCAAGCGACAAGTTATCAAGTTTGTCAGGTTATAAAGTAAAGGTGGTTCCTCTGAAAAGCGGAGCCACCTTTTAGTATTTATTGGGGATTGTAAAGGCGGGAAAAATGGGATATAATTTGGTTGAATAAAGGTAGTTTAGACAAATTATGACATCATTTCAGGATATTATCAGCCTGGCAAAGGCCGACGGGGGGAAATTTTTCATTATGGACGAGCAGGGGAACCCCCAGCTGATTATTATGTCCATAGAGGAATACCAGCGGCTGCTGCTGAACAAGCTGCAGCAGCAGGTGACAGACGTGGAAAAAATCAACCGGGAAATTTTGGAAGCCCAATTGGACGAGCATGCGGCGGAAGAGGCGGTCAAGACTTCGTTCCGCGGTCCGACCGTAACCAGCCAGGGACAGGCGGACGGCCGCCGGCAAAGCGTTGATTTGCGCGCGGAGGTCATTGATCCGAGCTTTGATTTTGAAGGGCCAAAAAACGATTTGGAGGACCTTTAAATTTTACTGTTCAAGAATAAAATAAACAGCTAATTTTGCCCCGCGGGCGGCATTTTTCCTGCCGGGGAAGAGGAAAGGGTATATGAAAAAAATAATTATTCTAGCTTCAGCTTTACTTTTGGCGGCCGGCTGCAACCGGGCCCAGGCGCCGACTACGCCGCCGGATCAATCCGGGACAGCGAGTTCCACGCCCGGCCAGACGGCCGGCTGGAACAGCTATGCCAGCCCGGATAAATATGGTTTTTCTTTTCAGTATCCCGCGGATTTCGGTTTTGATACGGACATTGAACATGTGCGCGGCTTGGCCTATATTCCGGTCTGCGACGAAAACATGGCGGCATGCGCCTATCTTGCGCGCGACAAATACCCGAATACGAACTTTGACGGCGCCGGCGTTTCGGTTAATATCGACCCCTCTTTAAATACCGAAAGCAAATGCTATAACTTCCAGGTTTCCACCTCTGCCGCCCAAAACCAGGTGGCCGATATGGACATTAATGGCGTTGCGTTCAAATCCGCGACCGGCGGTGATGCCGGCGCCGGCCATTCGGAAAAAGTCCAAGTCTATCGCAACTTCCATAATGGCTTGTGCTACGAAATTGCCCAGCATGTCGGTTCAACCAACATTGATAATTATCCTCAAGGCACGGTGCAGCCGTTTGATCAGGAACAAGTCTGGCAAAATTTGATGGATGTGGTTATGACATTTAAGTTTACGAACGCTAACTCTTCCGCTTCGCCTTCGACGCCCGCCCCCGCACCTTCCGGTTCGGCCGCAGGTAGTCCTATGCAGGTAACCGTTACCGGCACGGTCGTTTGCCTGCCGCATAAAAATACCCAGCCCGGACAGCCGCAGACCATGGAGTGCGCCTTCGGCCTGCAGGAAGACGGCACGGGCAAGTATTATGCCTTGAAAGACCTGAAATCGCCGCTGACGGATACCAGCGCCAAGATACGCGTAACCGGCCGGCTTGAGGACGATTCGTCCAGCATTTACGATACCGTAGGCGCAATATCCGTAGTTAGTCTGACCGAATTGAGCAAGTAGCCGCTGGTTTGACAGATTGGGAAAAAAACTTTAAAATAGCATTTAGCTACCCGCCATTTGGCGGGTGAGATAATTAATTTTTGGCCCTGGATTCCGGTAGGCCCGGCCCGGCGTAAAGCCTAAGGCGGGGCAAGGAAAAAAAGAGATACCCTCGGCGTTGTGGCGGATCGATACGCTTCAGCGATGAGGGGGTCTCGGGCAACAGCTAGGGACAAGCAGCCGGGGACTAGTGCTTAGGCAAGCCTAAAACTAAGTCCGGGTCTTGTCGCCTGCAAGAAAGGAAACTCTGCACATGGCAGAAGGAAAGTTTGACCGCAGCAAGGTGCACGTCAACGTGGGAACCATCGGTCACGTTGACCACGGCAAAACCACGCTGACGGCCGCGATTACTACGGTGCTTGCCAAGACCGGCGGCGCCAAGGCTCGCGCCTATGACAGCATTGATAATGCTCCGGAAGAAAAAGCCCGCGGCATTACGATTAACACCGCCCACGTGGAGTACGAAACGGCAAAACGCCACTACGCCCACGTGGACTGTCCGGGACACGCCGACTATATCAAGAACATGATTACCGGCGCAGCCCAGATGGATGGAGCGATTTTGGTTGTGTCCGCCGCTGATGGCCCGATGCCCCAGACCCGCGAACACATCCTGTT
>CAZJLL010000084.1:0-2202 GCA_964547145.1 uncultured Candidatus Saccharibacteria bacterium
TTGCCGCGCAGCTCGCCTAAAAAGCCGTCAGTCTGCGCGCGGCGCAGCAGCGCAAGCAGAACCAAAATCAAAACAAGCAGAACAATAATGGCCACAAGTTTTCTCCTTCGCATGCAAATTGCAGAATTAAAAATTAACTATATATATTATAACAGCTTGCCGCCCCTTCCGGTTACTGCTTTTTCGGCAGACAAAAAGCCTTCCTGCCGCAACCGGGCGGCAAAGAAGGCTTGCTAATAAAACTTCCGGCAACGCGCCGATATTAGTGCAGACAAGGCACCGTAACAATGGTGGTCATGGGACCGGGACGGCCGCTGTATATCATCGGCCGGAAACGACAGCCCAAAACCAATAACCTCCCCTTCTCCAAAAAAGCCTTGTAAAGCTTTACCGAGAAATGAATTGGCAACCCATTGGGCTTGAGCGGCTTGATTTTGTTAACCTCCCCGCGGCCGCTGACCGTTACCCGGAATTTCAGATCAGGCACCTGTTGTTGAACGCAGCCAAGCGCCAGCGAATCTTTAAATTGCGGCTCCAGCCGCTGTATTGCCTCGTTTGGCTGGATGAACTGCTGGCCAAAAGCCAGCGGACAGACCAGCCAGACCAATCGCACCAATTTTTTCATCCATCCTCCGGTCGGAAAATATAGTTCAGTATAGCATAAGAACGAACTAAGACAGCTGGCCAAACCATAACTGGCAAACTTTAATCCGGTCCTGAGACTCCTTAATAGCGCTCTAGACAAAAACCCCAGTAAATGTTATAATTTCGCTAACTAAATAACTAATCATATTCCCTACCGCTTGCGGCAGGGATAGAAAGAACCCTTTCTATGCCTCAATATGAGCTTATGTACTGCCTCGGCAGCCATGTGGCTGACGACGAAGTGCCCAAAATTTCCCAGGCTATCTTAAAGTTCGCCGAAGACTTCGGCGCCTCGGACATCCGGGAAACCCAGTTAGGCAAAAAGAAGCTGGCCTACCCCATCGGCAAAACCCGCAACGGACATTATGTTGTGGTCAACTTTGCTATGGACGGCAAGAATCTTAATGCCTTTGATGCCAAAATCCGCACCCAGGACAACAACATCATCCGCTACATCATTATCAACCTGGACGAACACTTGGAACGCCTGGCCAAGGACAAAATCGCCCAGGCCAAAATTGTCAGAAAAGGCCCGCCGGCGGAAAGCAAGCCGGCAGACACCGGTTCGGCCAAAAAGCCGGCCGTAGCTTTGGAAGACATTAACCAGGAAGAGTTGGACAAAAAAATTGAAGCGGCGCTGAGCGAAGACCTGACCAAATAATTTTTAAATTTTCAATTTTAAAATTTGGAAATTGACAATTAAAAATTTAAATTTATGGACTTAAACAAAGTTATGATTATCGGCCGGCTGACCCGCGACCCGGAACTGCGCACCACGCCGTCCGGCGCCAGCGTCTGCGCCTTGGGCCTGGCCACCAACTTCGTTTACAACAACCAGCAGACCGGCCAGAAAGTGGAGCAAGTGGAATACCACAACGTGGTGCTCTGGCGCAAGCTGGGCGAAATTGCCGCGCAATACCTGAAAAAAGGCCGCCGCGTCTACATTGAAGGCCGGCTGCAAACCCGCAGCTGGGACGGCAAAGACGGCCAAAAGCGCAACCGGACGGAAATTGTCGCCGACAACATGATTATGCTGGACGGCGGCACTCCGGGCACCGGCGGCAGCGCTTTCGCCGGCCAGGAATCAGCAGGCAGAACAGCAGCCCCAGCGGGCCAGCCGGCTGTAGCGAGCCAGCCCCGCCCCAGCGAGACCGCAGCGGAAGAGCTGCCCACCATCCAGCAGGACGAAGACATTAACGTGGAAGACATTCCGTTTTAATTGAACGGGTTAAATAAAATTCAACCAATCTTATTTAACCTTAATTAATCCATCAACCTTACTTAATCAGCCTATGAGACCGAACAATAACAACAAGCCCGCGGAAAAGAAGCAGTGCTATTTTTGCTCCAACAAAATCAGCACCGTGGACTATAAAGATACGCAGACCCTGCGCCGTTTTATGTCGCCGCATGCCAAAATCTTAAACCACAACCGCACCGGCACCTGCCCCAAGCATCAGCGCATGGTGACCAAGGCGTTAAAGCACGCCCGCCACATGGCCTTGCTGCCGTTTGTGGCCGCCTAACGCCCGAACAAACCTTTTAACTTTTGACGCT
>CAZJLL010000085.1:0-6250 GCA_964547145.1 uncultured Candidatus Saccharibacteria bacterium
GTTTCTGGGTCAAAAGCAGAATTTGCAGGTGCAGCTGTATTTAGCTTCGGAAAGCTCGGTCGGCATTATTATCGGCAAGAAGCAAAACCTGAAAAAAGTGGTTGGCGAGGCTTTAAAGGACATTCAGACCAAAGAAGCCCAGGCTGTCCGCCCGGCGGAAGAAAAGAAAGAGGTTAAAACCCAGGTCATTGAAGAGGCGCCAATCATCAAGATTGTGGAAGTGATACTGACCAACGCGATTGAGGCCAATGCTTCCGATATCCACATTGAGCCGTCGGAAAAAGACGTGCGCGTGCGCTACCGCATTGACGGGATTCTGCACACTTCGCTGATGCTGCCCAAAAGCGTGCAGCCGTCTATTGTTACCCGCATTAAAATTTTGTCCAACCTGAAAATTGACGAATCCCGCCTGCCCCAGGACGGCCGCTTCCATATGGACGTGGGCAAGAAATCGGTGGATTTGCGCGTCTCCATCCTGCCTCTGATTTACGGGGAAAAGATTGTCATGCGCATTCTGGACAAGACGGGCAAGGTGCCGACGCTGGAGCAGCTCGGCATTACCGGCCGGTCGCTGACCTGGGTCAATGATAATATTAAAAAGACACACGGGATTTTTCTCATTACCGGCCCGACCGGCAGCGGCAAATCCACTACGCTATATTCCATTCTCTCGCTGCTCAACACCACTTCGGTCAACATCGTCACGCTGGAAGATCCGGTGGAATACTTTATTGAAGGCGTAAACCAAAGCCAAATTAACCCGGACATCGGTCTGACGTTTGCCGCCGGTTTGCGCAGCATTTTGCGGCAAGACCCTAATATTGTCATGGTCGGCGAAGTCCGCGACAAGGAAACGGCTGAATTGGCGGTGCAGGCGGCCTTGACCGGCCACCTGGTCTTTTCTACGCTGCATACCAATAATGCCATCGGCGCCATCCCGCGCTTGATTGACATGGGGATGGAGCCGTTTTTGCTGACGGCTTCCATTAACGTAGTGGCGGCTCAGCGCCTGGTCAGGAAAATTTGCCCTGATTGCCGCAAGGAAGTGCCGCTGACGGCAGCCCTGCGCCAGGAAATTATGGCCGATTTGGAAAATGTGCCGGATGAATATCTGGAGGGCGTGGACAAGAAAAATTTAAAGCTGTATAAGGGCGAAGGCTGCGAGCGCTGCGGCCATACCGGCTACGTGGGGCGTTTCGGTATTTTTGAAGTGCTGCCGGCCAACACTGAAATCCAGGACTTGATTTTAGCCCACTCTTCCACCCACAAAATTATGGAGGTGGCCCAAAAAATGGGAATGATCAGTTTAAAGCAGGACGGGGTGATTAAAGCCCTAAAAGGGCAGACAACTATGGATGAAATTATCCGCGTAACCACAGAGTAGCCTATGGCCTATGTCATTAAGCAAAAATTGCAGCTGAGCGATTTGGTAGATCTGGCCGAGGCGCCCAGGAAAATTCTGCTCCACGTGCCGGAAGAGGCCTTGGGGGAACTTTACGCCTATCATCTTCGGCCGCACGGCTTTATGGTCGGCAGCTGCGCTGACTTTTTGCAGCTGGAGAAGTTTTTGGGTTTGTTTCTGCCCGACCTGTTGGTGCTGGATTTGGGCGAGGCCGGACGCGCGGAAGAAAAAATTATCTGGCTGCGCCGGGCCAAACGGCTGTGGCCGGATTTGCGCATTGTGTCCTTAAGCCGGGCCGATGACGGCGATTTGGTGCGGCGGGCAATGGCCGTCGGGGTATCGGGACACCTAAGCCGGCGCTTCAGCCGGCCGCAGGACCTGGCAGTACTGGTTAGGACCTTATTGCATAATTAATTTTTTTAAGCCTATGTATAAAGCCAGCGAACTGGAACTGAACAAGCTGCTGTCCGTGGTTCTGGAACGGGACTCGTCGGATTTGCATTTGATGGTCGGCGAGCCGCCGATTATCCGCGTGGATACGCAGCTGATCCGGCTGGATAATTATCAGGTTTTAAGCAATGACAATATCAGCGACCTGCTTAATGTCCTGCTGACGCCCGAGCAGCAGAAACTGTTTAACCGCGACATGCAGATTGATTTTTCCTATGCTTTTAAAGACAGCGTACGCTTCCGGGTCAATGCCTACCGCCAAAAGGGCGTACTGGCCGTGGCTTTGCGCGTGGTGCCCAACCACATAAAGACCATAGAAGAACTGAACCTGCCGTCTACCCTGCGCAAGTTTATAGAAAAGCGCCAGGGCCTGATGCTGATGGTCGGACCAACCGGCCACGGCAAATCGACCGCTCTGGCCGCCATGATTAATGAGATTAACAACACCCGCAACGACCACATTCTGACCATTGAGGATCCGATTGAATTTATTTTTACCCCGAACAAGGCCATTATTTCCCAGCGCGAGGTGCTGCTGGATACGCCAGATTTTGACAGCGCCCTGCGTTCCGCTCTGCGCGAAGATATTAATGTCGTGCTAGTGGGGGAAATGCGGGATTTGGAGTCCGTGTCCGCGGCTCTGACTTTGGCCGAAACCGGCCACCTGATTTTTGCCACGCTGCATACCAACGACGCCGGCCAGAGCATTGACCGTATTGTGGACGTGTTTCCGTCCGGCCAGCAGCAGCAGATCCGGGAGCAGCTGGCCAGTGTGCTGCTGGGCGTGGTCTCCCTGCGGCTGTTGCCCAAGATCGGCGGCGGCCGGGTGCCGGCTTATGAAATTATGATGGCCAACCACGCGGTTCGCAACGTCATCCGCGACAATAAGATCTACGAGGTTCCCAACATCATCCATACGTCCCTGGAAGAGGGGATGGTGCCGCTGGACAAAACTCTGGCGCTGCTGGTCAAGCAGGGGCAGGTGGAATTTGAAGTGGCCCAGAACTTCGTGCTGGACAACGAATATTTCCTGTCGCTTATTTCTTAACCGGGCCGGCAAGATAGCTTATGAAATTCAACTACAAAGCGCGCAACAAAGAAGGCGATATTCAGAGCGGCGTGGTGGTGGCTGGCGACGAGGCCAAGGCGGCCCAGCTGATGGCAGACAATGGTTTGGCGGTGATTAGCCTGACGGCCGTTTCGGCTGCGGGGGATTTGAGCCGCTTCAATCCGTTCGGCCATTCGGTCAGCAACAAGGATCTGGTCATGTTTTCCCGGCAGTTGTCCACGCTGATTTCCGCGCGGGTGCCGATTATCCAATCTCTGCGCATTTTGCAGGAGCAAATCACCGGCAAATATCTGCTGAGCGTGATTGCCGACCTGATCACCAGCGTGGAGAACGGCGACAGCCTGTCCAATGCCATGGGCAAGCATGCGGACGTGTTCAACAACGTCTATATCAGCCTGGTTAAATCCGGCGAGGTGGCCGGTAGCCTGGACAAGTCGCTGGTTTATTTGGCCGACCAGCTGGAGAAGGATTATGAACTGAGGGGCAAGGTTAAGGGCGCCATGACTTATCCTATTTTTGTGCTATCGGCTCTGCTGGTTGTGGGCTTGCTCATGTTCAAATTTGTGCTGCCCAACCTGACTTCGGTGCTGGAAGAGCAGGGCGGCGAACTGCCGCCGGTATCCGTGGCGCTCATTGCTTTTACTAAATTTTTCGGCGTCTACTGGTGGGTAATTATTTTAGGGATTGCCGGCCTAATTTTGGGACTCCGGCTGTATATTTCCACCACCCAGGGACGCTACCAGTGGGATGCGATGAAAATCCACCTGCCGATTATCGGCGATATTTTCCGCAAAATTTATCTGGCGCGCTTTGCCCGCAACCTGTCGACGCTGGTAGTCGGCGGCATTCCCATTATCAAAGCCCTGCAGATTGTGGCCGACATTATTAACAACGTCATTTATCGGGATATTATCCTGGATACGGTGACTAAAATTTCGGCCGGCAAAAGCATTAGCGAGGGGTTGATTGGCCACCCTGAATTTCCCAGCATCGTTACCCAGATGGTCCGGGTGGGGGAGCAGACCGCCCAGTTGGACGACATTATGGCCAAGCTGGCCAATTTTTACGAGAAAGAAGTTGATACCAAAGTGGGCACGCTTACCACCCTGCTGGAGCCTTTGATCATGATTGTGCTGGGCATCGGCGTTGGCGTGCTGGTGGCCGGCGTTCTGCTGCCGATTTATAACCTGGCCAGCGCTTCCAGCTAGTTCCAAAATGTGCATAAGTGGCTTGCCTTTCGGCTAAAACGTGTTATAATTAACTTAATCTAAAATAAATAAAAGTATTTTTTGACACTTTTATTTATTGATTGCGGATTGGGGGTGAAAACATTGAGAAACAAAAATCAATCTGGCTTTACCTTAATTGAATTGTTGGTTGTTATTGCCATTATCGGCCTTTTGGCTTCTGTGGTTTTACTTGCCCTAAACTCGGCTCGAGCCAAGTCCAGGGATGCCAAGAGACTGGCTGACGTGCGTCAGCTGGCTTCGGCCTTTGAATTGTTCTTTAACGACAAAAACAGCTACCCGACTAGCGGTTATATGGGTACCGCTGCGGTTACTTTAAGCAATACCGGTATGACCACCGCTGGCCTGGTACCGACTTATATAGGTTTGATGCCGGTTGCGCCGACTCCGTCTGACGGGAACTGCGGCACCGGTGCAACTTGGGGCGCAAATGATTACAACTACGCTGTGCCAACCGGTAGCAATACGGTTAGCAGTTATACCCTGACTTTCTGCTTGGGCGGCGCGGCTGGCTCTTACCCTGCTGGTCCGCATACGCTGACCCCAGCAGGCATTCAATAAGCTTGAATTGACTTTTCCGGACCCGCCAAAAGGCTGGATTTTGGGCCTGCGGGTCCGGAAAATAAACTTTTTTGTGCAATTTTACTTCAGTCCCAAAATTAAAATTTATCTAAGCAGCCTGGCGGTGGCTGTTGTTTTATTATTGGCTGTCTTTTGGGGAGTTGGCAGCGGCCGCCTGCAGGCGCAGGGCGGCCTGGTTCTGCAGAATGCGCAGAGCCTGCAGGCCGGGTTGAGATATTTTTATGCCGACCAAAATCGGTTCCCGACCGCCGAGGAGTTCCAGGATCAGAATTTAATGCTGTCATATTTTAATGCCTTTCCGCCGGCGGAACTTGCGGCCGGGCCTTGCAGCGGCAGTTTTAGTTACAAGCGGCCGGCAGCCGGCAGCTATGAGCTTGATTTTTGCCTGCCTGCTTCCTCCGGCGGGCTTACGGCAGGCTGGCATGCCATTTCGGGCCAGCCGCCGGCGAGCAATTGACCAGGCGCTTTATGATTTTTGAAAAAATACGCTGGCCTTATAAGGACGATACGGTTTTTTCCCTGCTGGCTTTTGCCGTGCTGGTCGTGCCGCTGGCCTTTTCCCTCTATTCTTACGAAAATTTTGAATCCATCAAGTTCGGCCTGTTTTGGGGTTTGACCGCCTGGGCCGGCTTGCTCTTTTTTTGGCGGCTGCGCCGCCGGCCGGCGGCGATTCTATCCTTTGTCCCTCGGGCCTGGCTGCTGCTGTTTTTGGCGGTCTGGACGGCCGCGGCCGCGGCCCTGGCGCCTGACCGGCTGTATGCTTTTTTCGGTTTTTATTACCGCTTTACCAGCGGTCTGCTGTTTTTTGGCTGCCTGGCCTTGTTTTCATTTTTGCTGGCTGCGACCTTGGATGACGGCCGGCTGAAGTTTTTGCTAAAATTGTCCTTAGCCGCCGGCGTCGCCGTGGCCCTGATTAGCTATCTGCAAAGCTTTGGCTGGATTTTTTATGCCGGTCCGGAGGCCGGCGGCCTGTTCCGGGGACCGAGCCTGCTGGGCAACATTAACTATTCGGCTATGTATTTGGCGGCGGTTTTGCCGCTGGCCGTTTATTTTTTTGGGCAAAGCGGCAAGTTCTGGAACCGGGTCTATTATGCCGTAGCCGGATTTTTCTGCCTGCTGGGGCTGTTTCTGCTGGCCAGCCGCGGCGCGATTTTAGCCTTGCTGGCAGCTTTTATTTTGTTTTGGCTGCTGCTATTGCTGCGCTGGGGCAAAAGATATTTAGTTTGGGCGACTTTGGCCGCGCTGCTGGCGCTGCTGCTGGGCCTGGGCTCCCTGGCCGTGGCCCGGCCGGGAGCTTTAAGCACGATCGTGACTACGGCCGATAATAATACCGTAACCCGTTTTTATGCCTGGGGCATGTCGTTTCAGGCCATGGCCGATCGGCCATGGTTCGGCATTGGCCCGGGTAATTTTGCCTTGTATTTTGAACGCCATCGCACGCCGGAGCTGGCCACTCAGGTTGGGGTGTTTGATGATTCCCATAATCTGTATTTGTATCTC
>CAZJLL010000086.1:0-5450 GCA_964547145.1 uncultured Candidatus Saccharibacteria bacterium
GTGCCCTGCGTGGTGCTGGCGTAGGTGCCGGTGATAGCCACCGTACCGTTGCCGCCGTTGCCGCCGGAAGGAATGGCCTGCAGGCCGGAATTAAGCATGGTGGTTAAGGCATTGGCTACATTTTGCTGCTGCTGCTTGGTCACGGTTTGCAGGTTGGCGTTGGCAGTATCCAGGGCCTGCTGGTCGGACTGCAAATTTAACTGGGCCAGCTGAATATCCTGAGGCGTGGCGCCGGCCATAACCTCGTCATAGCTGGCCTGGGCGCTGGCCAAACCGGCTTTGGCCTGGTTTAAGGTCATAGTATTGTTGGTCTCATCTAAGACCGCAATCACCTGGCCAGCCTTAACGGCCTGACCCTGCTTAACGTTAACCGAAGTCAATTTGCCCGCGCCTGGCGGAGTAATGGTAACGGAACGGTCCTGCGATACCTGGCCGGTGCCGGTAACGGCGGTAATAATGGTCTGTTTGGTCGCCTGGCCAAGCACGTAGCTAGTCTGCGCTTTGGGTGCCGAGAATTTTTTATAGCCGAAAAAACCGGCGGCTAGGATAATAATGAGCAAAATGGCCAGCCGGATTTTACTGGCAAATAACCACTTAAAAAAGTTTTTCATCTTATTGCTGACTTTGCCTGGCTGGAAAGTCTAACAGCCTGAAACTGATTAGTTATTAGAAATAAAAGAAAATTAATTCGGCGGCATCTGGGGGCCGAGCACGCGGATAAAACGGGCTTCAATCTGCCCCTGGTCGTCCGGTTCGCCAATGACCACAATGGTGCTGCTGGCTTTTAAGTCAGACAGCTTTAAGCTGCTGTTATTCTGGCGGATGGTGGTATCGTCCCCGACCAGGATCTTTTTTTCCGTGCTGTCGCCGTTGTCTTTCAGTATCAGCTCGCCGTTGTCCACATTTAAAACTACGCCGACCAGTCCGTGCGAGCGGAATTCCGGTCCGGGCGTTCCGGGGGCGACCGGCGCGCCGGTATAGTCCACAAAGTTTTTCGGATAATCGCGCTGCCAATCCAGGGCAAAGCTGGCTTCGTGGTAGCCGACTTTAACGCCCAAAGCGAACGCGCCGATAAGGATAATCAAGGAGGCCAGGGTTATGACCGTCCATTTAAAAATTTTATGGGAAAATAAAAAATGGTCCATATTAATTCTCCTGCGCTGTTCTTAAAAGTTTGCGCAGGCTTTGAAATTTTAAGAAAGAGTATTCGCCCAGCCAGACAACGGCCAGCAGGGCTGCCAGCAGGAAGGTTAGTCCGCCTAACGGCAGGTTCTCAGCCAGCGTAAAGGCGTAGTCCTGCCAGTTACCGGCGATTTGGCCGAAATCGGTAAACGCCAGGGACAGGAATTGCCAGGCAGAAGTCTGTGCAAAGGCCTGATAGTTGAAAGATACTGCCAAAGCCAATAACGCTAAGGTTCCGGCAAAGGCGGCAAGGGCAAGCCAGAGGGCTTTTTTCAGTCCGGCCAGCTGCTGTTCCATTTCCAGGCGGAGCAGAATTTTGGCCAACAGGTGCTGCCCCGGCCATTGCCAAACCTTGGCCTGGTAGTTTTTCTGCAGGCCTTGTTCCAAAGCAGTTTGATTGGGAAGAGGAAAATCTTTCATATTTTTGCTAGTTACTATACGTAAACTTAAGGAATTTTGGTGCGGCTAGCCGTCCCCTCCTTTCAGGCTTTGGCGGATTCTGATTAATGCCCGCCGGTAGTTGCTTTTAATAGTGTTTAGTGGCTTGTCCAAGAGGTTGGAAATTTCCTGAAAAGTCAGGTCCTGCTGCAGGTGCAGGCTGGTAATTTGGCGGTAGTTAGCGGGCAGGTCCTGCAGGATTTCGTCCAGCCGCTGTTCAAAACCCTGCTGGTCGAACAGCTCTTCGGGCAGGGGCTGGGTGTCTTCCATCTGCTCTAAGGTGGCGGCCATCTGCTCTTCCTGCAGGGCGTCGGCGGCCAGCAAATTTTTGTGCTTGCGCAGGTAATCAATGCAGGTATTTTTGGTAATTTGAAACAGCCAGGTTTTGAATTTCTTTTTGGAATCGAACTTTTTCAGGTTTTTCCAGGCTTTGACGAATGCTTCCTGGGTCAGGTCCTCGGCTTCCTGGTCCTGTTTGACGTAGCCCTTGGCAAAAAAATAAACCTGCTTAAAATAGCGGCGGACGAGTTCTTCCAGCGCTTCACTCTCCCCTTGCTGCAGATATTTGCTGATTAATTCCGCATCGGAAAAATCTTGCATAACTAATACTATAACCCAAAACGAGAAGGCTGACAAAATAAAAAACACTCCAAGTTTGTTGCAGTGCTTTTAAAGTAACGATTGAGTTTGCAGATTTCGGCAAGTCTTTTTTGGCGTTAGCCGGCCGAAGCCTTGGCGAAGTCTGGAGCCGTTGTCCGGATTTGAACCGGAGACCTACTCCTTACCATGGAGTTGCTCTACCAACTGAGCTACAACGGCAGATTGGCAATAAAATATGCTACAGCATTTTTAGTTTTTCCGCAACGGCTTCATTTTCCGGATCCAGTTTTTTGACTTTTTGCAGAATGGCCCTGGCTTCTCCCCGCCGGCCGAGCTTTTGGTAAATGCCGGCCAAGGACACCTGGTATTTGGAATTAGAGCCTTCCAGGTCAATCGCTTTTTTAAGGCTGTCTATTGCTTCTAAAAAGCGGCCCAGGGCTTCCAGGGCAATCGCCCTGTTATAATAGCGGTTTGGCTGGGTGGAATCAAGAGCCAGTGACTTCTGGTAGTAATCCGCCGCCTTTTCGTATTCGCGGTGGTAAAAATAGCAGTAGGCCAGGCGCGCCTGGTAGTCGGGGTTAGCCTGGGCATGCGTGGCCAGATAGAGGTAGAGATCCTGGGCGTCTTCCACGTTCTTCTGCTCCAGATAGAATTTGCCCAGGGCGTCGTAGTTGGCCAGGTTTTTTGGCTGCAGCTTAATCAAATCCAGATAGTACTGTTCGTTGCGGATTTCCTGGGTGGTCAGGGGTGCTGGCTCGGCCTTGCGCAAGCCGGGCAGCCGGTCGCCGAAAATTTTGCGGATGCGGTAGCCTTTGGCCGCCTGGGGGCGCAGGTCCTTTGCCTCCAGAATAAAGTGCCAAACTTTTTTTGCCCAGTAAGCCAGCCTTACGCGGAGCCGGGAAATGGCCTGCGCCGGCAGGCCTTTTTCCAGCAGTTTTTCCCGCGCGCCCGGGCGGGGCGTTTGGGCCGCGTTCTGCTGCACCGCTTCGGGCAGGCGCCGTAAAATCATCAGCACCAGGCCGGCCACGGCCAGCAGAAATATGATATTGGGAAGGATTTGGTAAGACAAAGGATTGTCTGGTTTTATCGGTCCGGCGCCGGCTGAATGTTTATTTGAGGTCGCTGTTTAGGCCCGCGCCGGACCATATTTTGGTATTTAGGAGGCTTAGTTGCCCAGGACAAAACGGGCAAAGCGGCGAACCTGGATATTTTCCCCTACCTTGGCGACCGTTTCCGCCAGGAGGTCCTTGATTTTGATATCCGGGTTTTTAACAAAAGGCTGTTCCAACAAGCAGGCCTCTTCAAAATATTTGGCCAGCTTTCCTTCCAGCATCTTGTCTACCACTGCTTGCGGTTTGCCTTTGGCCTGTTCTTTGTAGATTTCCTTTTCTTTTTCAGTTACTTCTTCGGGCACGTCAGCCGGGCTGACATAAAGCGGATTGGCCGCCGCAATGTGCAGGGCCAGGTCGCGGGCCAGGGCCTTGAATCCGTCGGTGCGGGCCACAAAGTCGGTTTCGCAGTTCAATTCCACCAGGGCGCCCACGCGGGAGCCGGGGTGGATATAGGCTTCTACCAGGCCTTCCTTGGTTGCACGGTCTGCTTTTTTGCCTGCTTTCAGCGCGCCTTTCTTGCGCAGCAGTTCAACTGCTTTATCCTTATCGTTGCCGCTTTCCGCCAGCGCGTTTTTGATTTCCAAAATGCCCGCGCCGGTAAGTTCGCGAAGTTCTTTAATCAGGTCGTGTGTCATGGTTATTATCGATTAATTGGTTTTCGGCCGCAACTCGCCGCTTCGTTTTAAGCAGCGGCCGCAGCGTCGTCGGTTTTGACCTCCGGCATGGCCGAACGGCCTTCGCTGATGGCTTCGGAAATGGCGGTACACATCAGTTCAATGGCTTTGGTGGCGTCGTCGTTGCAAGGAATGGGGTAAGTCAGGCCTTCCGGGCTGCAGTTGGTGTCCACCAGGCCGATAATTTTAACCCGGCTCTTCTGGGCTTCCTTCACCGCAATGGCATCGTGTTTGACGTCGGTGACGAAGACTGCTTCGGGCAGGCGCTTCATATTCTGGATGCCCTCAAACAGTTTTTTGAGCTTTTCAATCTCCCGCTCCACCATCAGCCGCTCTTTTTTGGTATAGTGGCTTTCCAGTTCGCCGCTTAGCTTCATGTTCTCCAGCCGTTCCAGTTTGCGGATGGTGCGCTGGATGGTTTTGAAGTTGGTGAAGGTGCCGCCCAGCCAGCGGACGTTAACGTAGGGCATTCCGGCGGCTTCGGCCGTCCGTTTGACTATGTCCTTGCTCTGGCGCTTGGTGCCGATGAACAGGATGGTGCCGCCTTTGCCGGCCAGGTCTTTGGCAAAAGCCGCCGCTTTTTCCAGCGCCGTCTTGGTCTTTTCCAAATCCAGGATGTGCACGTTGTTCCTGGTGGTAAAAATATACGGCTTCATTTTCGGGTTCCACCTGCTGGTGGTGTGGCCGAAATGAGCGCCGCTTTTGAGCAACTCCAAAAGAGTTACTTCTTTCATAACTTTATCCTTTCTTGTTCCGGGTGACGCCGGAACCTTCTATTCCGCTTAATCCCAGGCTGGTTAGCCGGGACAGGAAAGTTGCGGAATATGACAGATTAATAGTGGTTTTATTATAACAGGCCTTGACGAAAAGCGCAAGGGGTTGTATAATTGCTAAAGACATAAGTATTATTTTATATGAAATCCTCAATTCATCCCCAGTTTTATACTAACGCCACCGTAACCTGCGCCTGCGGCAACACTTTTACCACCGGCTCCACGGTGCAATCCCTGCATACGGAAATTTGCTCCAGCTGCCACCCGTTCTATACCGGCAAACAGAAGCTGATTGATACGGCCGGCACCGTGGACAAATTCAAGAAGCGCACTGCCACTGCGGCTCAGCTCAAGGCTGCCGCGACCCCGAAAAAGGCCCGCAAGCCCCGCGAGAAGAAATAAGCCGGTTTTTTCCAATACAAACCATCCTGAACTTCGCCGTTTGGGGTGGTTTTGTGTTAGAATGGAGGAAACAGCTTTGTAACGAGTAGCGCGTAGGTAGTAAGTAGCACGTAGTAAGGGAATATAAAACCTAATTTAAAGATTGAAAGATTAGGAGATGCATTAGAATATCAAAATCCAAATTTCCAATTTTAAATCAATTTTCAAAGGTCAAAGGTATCTTATATCCTTAACTACTTATATACCTATATCCTTTTGTTATCAGTACC
>CAZJLL010000087.1:0-5999 GCA_964547145.1 uncultured Candidatus Saccharibacteria bacterium
CGGCGGCACCACCGAGATTGCCGTAATTTCCCTGGGCGGCATAGTCATTTCCAAATCCCTGCGCGTGGCGGGGGATGAAATGAACCAGAACGTCATCCAGTATGCGCGGGAAAATTTTAACCTGCTTTTAGGCGAACGCACGGCTGAGGAGGTAAAAATCAAGGTTGGCAGCGCTTATCCCCTGCAACAGCCGCTTTATACCCAAATGCGCGGCCGCGATCTGGTCTCCGGCCTGCCCAAGGAAGTGACTATTTCCGATACCCAGGCGCGCGAGGCCTTAATGCACAGCCTGAAGATTATTGTCAACAGCATCAAAAACGTCATTGAGGAAATCCCGCCGGAATTGATTTCCGACATTATGCATAAAGGGATCGTCCTGGCCGGCGGCGGCGCGCTGCTTAAAGGCTTGGATAAGCTGGTTCACGAAGCGACAGCTATGCCGATTATGGTGGCGGAAGACCCGCTGACCTGCGTGGCGCGGGGCGCCGGCGTGGTGGTGGAAGACCTGGAAACTCTGAAAGAAGTCCTGGTAGAAACCCAGTTCGCCAAGATTCCCCGCTAGCGCCTTTCGGCCAAAGCTATCTTATGCGTTTTATTTACACAAAAGCCTTTGCTATTTTCAGCTTATGCCTGGTGGCGCTGCTGATTTTGGTGTTCCTCCAGGTCAAAGGCTGGCTGGACCCGGTGCGCGCAATGATTTTGGAAGCGCCCCGGCCGATTGCGCTGCTGGCGGAAAGCGTTGTCAGGCCGGTGCAGAATTTTGCCAAAACAGTCTATCAGTTAAAAGGGGTGATTAAGGAAAACGCCAGTTTGCAGGCCCAGGTGGCCCAGCTGCAGCAGCAGCTGGTAAACGCCGACCAGCAGGCCAGAGAGAACGAGGCTCTGCGCAAAGAACTGGGATTTGTTCAAAATTCCAGCCTGCAGTTGCTGCCTTGTACAGTGCTGTCTCAGAATCCGTTCGGCCTGACTAATTCGCTCGTTTTAAGCTGCGGCACGGATCAGGGGCTGGCGGCCGGGCAGGCGATAGAGTCCCAGGGTTATCTGGTCGGAAAGATTACCTATGTAGGCAAAGGGTCCAGTACGGCCCTGCTGGCCACGGCAGCCGATTTTTCCACCGATGCCCAAGTCAGCCAAAGCGGCCAGGTGGCTATTGTCAAAGGCAGCTTCGGTTCCGGCCTGATTTTGGACCAGGTGCCGCAGTCCGGCCAGCTGCAGCCAGGATGGCAGATTGCCACGGCCGGCATTAATCCGCAGATCCCCAAGGGATTGCTGATCGGCCAGGTGGGGGATTTGCTGTCTTCCGACAACGATTTATTCAAGCGCGCTTCGGTCGTCAGCCCGATTGATTTCAGCAACCTGGAATTCGTTTTTGCGGTCAAAAGCTAGCGCTAAGTTTTTGCCATGAAATATTTGATTTATCTTGCCGCTCTGCTGGTCTTGGCCGGCTTTAATGTAGGCATTTTCCGCAGCCTGCCCCTGGCCGGCCAGGTGCCGAATCTGCTGTTCCTGTTTGTTTTATGTTTTGTCTTGGAAAAAAAAGATTATGATTTCTTTTTTGTGGCTTTTTTTACCGGCCTATTTTTGGATTTGTATGCGACCGGTTTTTTCGGAGGCTGGACCTTGGGCCTGCTGCTGGTGGTTGTGGCGCTGCACGGTTTTGCCAACTGGCTGACGGTGGTGGGTTTAAATTGGAAAAGTCTGGGTTTTGTCCTGACGGCCGCGCTGCTGCTGCTGAATCTGGAGCTGTGGCTGTACGGCCTGGTAATCTCGCGCTTCAACTGGTCAGGCAGTTATGTGCCCCTGAATGCATATGTGCGGGCCTTTTTGCCCCAGCTGCTTTACGACGGGCTGTTATTGTATCCGGTTTACGTTTATTATAATCTGATTATGCGGTGGGTGGAGAATTTGAGCCTGAAGCGCCGCGGCATCGTTCGGCGCTAAGCGGTTTTTTCAGTTCTCCTTTCAGCTTTGCGCCTTATGAAAAATCCTTTTGAAATTAAAACCCATTTAAGCGGCAACAGCGCGCGCCGGCCCCTGGATTGGGAGGAATCGGCTTTAGATAGCCGCAGCGAAGTGGAAGATATCCACGATGCCGACCGCGCCGCGCCGGGCTTCCGCTGGCTGTCCCCGCTGCTGCTCGCCGTGTTCGGCCTGCTGGCCGGCCGGATTTTTCTTTTGCAGATAGTGGAAGGAAGCAGCTTTCGGCAGCTGTCAGACAGCAACCGGCTGCGCAGCGAAACTTTGCTGGCTCCCCGCGGCCTGATTACGGACCGCAACGGGGAAATTTTGGCCCAGAATACGGCTAGTTTTAATCTGGTCGCCGTGCCGTTTGACCTGCCGAAGAGTCCGGACCAGCTGGCAGCTGAAATCGGCCAAGCTGCGGCGACGTTCGGTTTTGACCCCGCTGACGTGCTGCAAAAAATCAAGAACGCCGCAGCCAACTCGCTGCAGCCGATTGTGGCCCTGCAGGATATGCCTGCCGATAAAGCGATTTTGTTTGAAACCCAGGCCAGCCAGTTCGTCGGCTTGTCCGTGCAGCAGATTCCGATTAGGGATTACGCCGACGGGCCGGTGTTTTCCCACTTGCTTGGCTATACCGGCCTGGTCAGTTCACAGGATTTGGCTGATTTGCCGGCGGATCGGTACGACACAGTCGACTATACCGGCAAGTCGGGGATAGAGGAATTTTACGAAAATTATCTGCATGGCAGCAATGGCCAGAACCTGGTGGAGGTGGACGCCACCGGCAAGCTGCAGAATATTTTGGGCCAGAACGAGCCGACGCCAGGCGACACGCTTCAGCTGAATATAGACAAGGGCCTGCAGGAAGAAATTTACGACGAATTGAGCGCCGGTTCCGGCGCCAACCCCAAAGCGGCGGCGGTGGCTATCAATCCTAAAAACGGACAGATATTGGCTTTGGTCAGCCTGCCTGGCTTTGATAATAACCTGTTCGCTCACGGCATTAAAACGGCTGATTATCAGAGCCTGCTCAACGACAAAAATTTGCCGCTGTTTAACCGGGCCATCGCCGGCACTTATCCGCCCGGCTCTACCGTCAAACCCATGGTCGGGCTGGCGGCTCTGCAAGAGGGGCTGATTACGCCGAGCACCGAAATTGACGACCGCGGCAAGCTGGTCATTCCCAACCAGTTTGACCCGTCGATCAAGTATGATTTTTGGGGCTGGACGCATACGGGACTGGGGCCGATTAATATCTATGAAGCCATTGCCCAGAGCGATGACATTTATTTTTATACCGTGGCCGGCGGTTATCCCAATTCTCCCGTACCCCAAGGTTTGGGCGCGGAAAAGCTGGCCGATTATTACCGCAAATTCAATTTAGGCCGGACAACCGGCATTGACCTGCCCGGCGAAAAGCCGGGCACGGTGGCTGATCCGGCCTGGAAAGCCCAATATTTCAAAGACGATCCGATTTTGAGCAAATGGTATTTGGGCGACACTTACCATATTGGCATCGGGCAAGGCGACATGCTGGTGACGCCGCTGCAGGTAGCGGAGTGGACCAGTATTATTGCCAACAACGGCGTCGGCTATGTGCCGCAAGTGCTCAACAAAGTGGTGGATGCCGAGGGTCGGACGGTTATGCAGAACCAGCCTAAAATTTTAGTGCAAAAATTTTTGGATCAGGCCAATCTGGAAGTGATACAGCAGGCCATGCGCGATACCGTGACTGTCGGCTCGGGCCGGCTGCTGGACAAGCTGCCGCTGCCGGCGGCAGGCAAATCAGGTACGTCGCAGTTTGATGGTTCGGATCCGACCAAGACCCATGCTTGGTTTACTGCCTATGCGCCGTTTGATGATCCGCAAATCGCGGTTACGGTACTAGTGGAAGCGGGCGGGGAAGGCCATATTACCGCCGAACCGGTCGTGCGCGATGCCATCGCCTGGTGGGCTAAAAACCGCTATAATAAATAGCAGGGAAAGGACAGCGGCAGGGCTGATTCAATTATGGAAATTTTGGATGGGAAAAAAATCGCAGCGGAGATTTTGGGCGGGGTCAAGAACCGGCTGGCTAAGCTGGACTTCCAGCCGGCTTTTTGCGACGTCCTGGTCGGGGATGATCCGGCTTCGGCCCAGTACGTGAAGATGAAGGCAAAAACGGCCGAGCAGACGGGTTTTAAATTTTTAACGGCCGAGTTTCCCGCCAGTATCAGTGCAGCCGGCTTGCTGGACGAACTGGCTAAATTGAACCGCCGGCCGCAATTGTGCGGCTTGATTGTCCAGCTGCCGCTGCCGCAGGGTTTTCAAACCCAGGCGGTGCTGGACGCCATTGATCCAAGACTGGATGTGGATTGCCTGGGCCGGGTCAATACCGATGCTTTTTACGCCGGAACCGGACGATTGGCTTACCCGACGGCTTTGGCTGTCATGGCGATTTTGGATAGCGTGCCGGCAGACATTTTGGGCGGCAATTTTTTGGTTATCGGCCAGGGGCGGCTGGTCGGCCGGCCGGTCACGGCGCTGCTGAAGCGGCAGGGCCGGCGGGTGGCAACGGCGACCAGCGAAACCAAGGATCTGAGCGATTTGCTTAAAGCGGCTGACGTGGTAATAGCCGCGGCCGGCCGGCCGCGGCTGATTAGCGGCGAGATGCTTAAGCCCGGCTGTACGGTTATAGATGCCGGCACCGCGGAGTACGAGGGTGGCATGACCGGCGATGTTGATTTTTCTTCCGTCAGCCAAACGGCCGCCTTTCTTTCGCCGGTGCCCGGCGGGGTAGGGCCGGTCACCGTAGCTAAACTTTTGGAAAACGTTCTTTTTGTAGCTGAACAAAAACACTAAAAACAAATTTATGGCCAAGAATGCGGTTTCAGCCTACCGGCTCAAGCCGAAAGCCTGGATGGACTGCAAGCTAGCCTGCCTGGAAACCCTCAACTGGCTGTGGCGTTATTTAAAGCTGAAAAAAACGGAACAGTTCTGGGGCGTGGTTTATGACAGCGTCAGCAAACAGCCGCTGGACCCCGTCATTGTCAAATTGCTATACGTGGACGGCCGGGAAATTGAAACTTGCGTCACGGACCTGGCGGGCCGATACGGTTTTTTGGCCGGCCGCGGCAAGTTTAAGATCCATGCCCGGAAGACGAATTATACGTTCCCGTCCCGCTATGTCAGCGGAGATAAGGATGGAATTTACGAGAACCTTTATCACGGTGAATTTTTCGTCCTGCACAGCGACTCCGAGGTGGTGGCGCCCAATATCCCGATGGATCCGCAGGACTTTGACTGGAACCAGCAGGCCAAACAAAAAGTAACTAAAACTCATTTTTATACCCGCGTATTGCTGCAGCGGCTGGTTGTCCTGCTGTTTTGGCTGGGTTTTATGGTTTCTTTGTTTGTTTTATGGCTGAGTTTTCCATACCCTTCAGTCAGGGATTATCTGCCGCCGGCGGTTTATCTGGCGGTGATGCTTGCCGCCCAAATGACGCCGGAAGCCCGTCTTTGGGGGGAGATTGCGGTTCGCACGGACCGGGCCCTGCCGGAGTTCCGCGAGCTGCTTATGGAATTGCATAACCCCAAGTTTCCCCAAGTCGGCTTTGATAAAGCCCGGGTCAAGGATCATAACCGTTTTTTGCTGCGTTCCGAACCGGGTGATTATTTACTGACCTTAAGCGGTTTGGATGCCAAACAAAATAAAACTTTGCTAGCCAGCCGGCCGGTAAAAATTGGCCGCCGCGGCCTTTATAATTCCACCTTAGTGCTTCGAGATTAGCCGTTTTTGTGCTATAATTAGGCAAGAGCATGACGCCAAACCGCCGGCTTACCGTTGTGCAGCTAAAGGCATCTTATTATCACTAATCCGTTGGCGCAGTCCAGCTTTGTCTGGGCGCAAACGGGGTCTGCGGCTGGTTGCCGCAGAAATCCGTGAATAATTCAGAAAAACGGGTTCTGGTCGTGGAGGATGACGGAGCCCTGCGCAACATTTTAACCGACCGCCTGGCTCTGGATAATTATCAGATTGCCGCCGCAGCCGACGGAGA
>CAZJLL010000088.1:0-10069 GCA_964547145.1 uncultured Candidatus Saccharibacteria bacterium
TTGTCTTCGGGCCGGGTGGCCCTCCAACGGAATTGGCAACTTTGCAAAAACTCTCGCATGAGGAGAGTTCCTCCTTCTTTCAAAACATTTTACCATCAAACAAACAAAAATCCTACCAATATTGCGGGTCTTTGGCAAACAGGCCTCTCCGTCATCGGACGGACAAAAATTTTTGCCCTCCAAAGGCCCGCGGTACTGGCAGGATAATCCGGGTACTAAAAAACCGTCCACTAACTACAGGAGAATCTAATAAAAAATTATTCTCGTAATCAAGTGATACGGCTTGTTAGCGCCCCCAATCCGGTTGAACGAAATCGGGAGCATATGGCCATATCCGCTTGTTCTCCTGTAAAAACAAACAGATTTGGAATTGGAAAAGGTCACGCCAAAATTTAGCATGACCTTATACTATACTCTTTTTTCAGGTTTTTGTCAAGACTGCTGGCTCAGTATCTTATTTTTTGGCTTAATTAAAAGAAAAATTATAATCTTTCCGCGTCTTTCAGATCGCTAAAAATCGCCTCCAGGGTTACCCTTAGCTGACGCTGAAATTCCGCCGTTTCCGCCGATTGTTCTTTTCCCTGCAATTTTATGCTCTGCTGCATGATTTCATCCAGCCGCTGCCTGGTTGCCGCATACTTCGGCTCAACCAAGGCCTTCAGCAGCCGGTTCATTAATTCCTCGTCCCCGGCTAAGTTATACAGCTTATCCAGCCAGCGGAAAGCAGCCAAGGGGGAATACTCCTCACCTTCCAGGGGCCGGTTGGATAATTCCCCTTCCCGGTAACGGCGGCTATTTCCGGATTCGGCGGAAATAGAACTTTCGTAATTCATAATCCCATTATAAACAAAACTCTCCCGCCCCACAAATAAGTGGAGCGGGAGAGTCGGCAGCTGATTTATACGGTAGTTTAGTAGTCCATACCGCCCATGCCGCCGGGCATACCGCCTGGTGCGGGAGCAGCCTTCGGTTCGGGCTTGTCTACCACAATCGCTTCGGTGGTAACCAGGGTAGAGGCAATGGAGACCGCGTTCTCCAGCGCCAGGCGCGTCACCTTCAGCGGATCCACAATGCCGGCCTTCATCATATCGGCCACCTGGCCCTTGGCCCAGTCGGCTTCATTATACTGCGAGAAGTCATAACCCGCATGCGGGCCGCCGCTCTGGATGTAGGTAATAATGCCGGTCGGTTCCACGCCGGAGTTGTCGGCAATCTGGCGCAGCGGGGCTTCCAGGGCTTTTTTCACTATCTTATAGCCGGTTTTCTGCGCGCCCGCGGCTTTGGCCATCTCCGCTTCCAGCTTGGGTGCGATTTTGGCTAACGCCGCGCCGCCGCCGGCCACAATACCTTCTTCCACCGCGGCCTTGGTCGCGTTCAGCGCGTCTTCAATCTTGAATTTTTTGGCCTTCATTTCCGTTTCGGTAAAGGCGCCCACTTTAATGACGCCCACGCCGCCGGCTAAGCGGGCCATCCGTTCCTGCAATTTTTCCTTGTCATAATCAGACGTGGAATTCTTGTATTCGGCCCGGATCTGGCTGACCCGGTCCTCAATCTTCTTTTTGTCGCCCTGGCCGTCCACAATGGTGGTGTATTCCTTGGTGGCAATAACCTTGCGGGCGCGGCCCAAGTCGTGCAGTTCGGCTTTATCCAGCTTCAGGCCCATGTCTTCGGTCACCACGGTGCCGCCGGTCAGCACGGCAATATCCTGCAGCATTTCCTTGCGGCGGTCGCCGAAGCCGGGCGCCTTGACGGCCAAAATGTTAAACGTGCCCTTCAGCTTGTTCAAAACAAAAGTGGCCAGCGCTTCGCCTTCCACTTCGTCGGCAATAATGACCATGTCCTTCTTGCCGCTTTGGGCGACTTTTTCCAAAATGGGCAGCACGTCCTGCACCGAGGAGACTTTCTTGTCGGTAATTAAAATATACGGGTCTTCCCAGACGGCTTCCATGCGTTCGGCGTTGGTCACCATATACGGGTTAACAAAACCCTTGTCAAAGCGCATGCCCCTGACCACTTCCTTTTCCAGGCCGGTGGTCTGGCCCTCTTCCACGGTAATGACGCCGTCGTGGCCGACTTCTTCCATCGCTTCGGCAATCAGTTTGCCGACTTCCGGATCCAGGCTGGCGATGGTCGCCACCTGCTGGATTTCCGCCTTGTCCTTAACGTCCTTTTTCACTTTCTTCAGCTCCTCCACCACAAAGGCCGCGGCCTGATCCATGCCTTTCTTGATTTCGTTGGCCTGGGTGGAAGCCAAGGCCGCAGCCTCAAAAGCTTCCTGGATCATTTTCTGCGCCAGGACCGTGGCGGTAGTGGTGCCGTCGCCGGCCGCTTCATTCGTCTTGTTGGCCACTTCCTGAATGAGCGAGGCGCCCACATTTTCAAATTTATCTTCCAGTTCAATGTCCTTGGCCACGGTTACGCCGTCGTCGGTCACGGTCGGACTGCCGAAGCCTTTATCCAAAATTACCGCCTTGCCGGTCGGGCCCAGGGTAACGCGCACCGCGTTGGCGGCCTTGTCTACGCCGGCCTTAATCGCCTGCTTGGCCTCAAAGCCATACTTGATGAGTTTTGCCATAAGTTTAAATCGCGTTAATTATTCCACTATTGCCAGCACGTCGGACTTGTCCTCTTCCCGGCCGACATATAAAACTTTGTACTCAACTTTTTTGCCGTCTTCGTCCAGCTCCACCTCGTCGCCGGCGTATTTGCCGAACACTACAGTGTCGCCGACCTTAAGGCCGAGCTTGGCAATGTCCTCGCCGCCGCCTAAGGCGACAATCTTGCCCTGGGCCTTCTTTTCTTTATCTGCGGTTTCCGGCAGCACAATGCCGCTCTTGGTCACCTCTTCGCTGGACAGCTGTTTAACCAGCACCCGGTTGCCTAACGGTTTGACTTTCATATGCGTTCTCCACTAATGCACTAATAGCACGAATAACACGCGGTGAGATTTGTGTTAATTCGCGAATTAGTGGAAGGTTAATGATTTCAATTTTGATCTTATACCACTTGTTATCACTCTGTCAAGTTGAGTGATAACTTAAGCCGTTGTTCCGGCGGCCATGATATAATACCACCATGAACGGAGCTTATCAAGACGCTGCCGCCGCGGGCGCATATCTGGATTTTCTCGCTTCCGAGAACGGCCTTATCCAGCAGGAGACGCTGTATCGGGCCATTAAAGACCGGCTGCCGCCCGGACCCGGCGCGGCCATCTTGGACGCCGGCTGCGGACCGGGCTGGCTGGCCGGACGACTGCGGCAAGACTATCCGGCCGTGCAGGCCTGCGATGCTTCTGGTTTTTTTATTAATCTGGCTAAAAACCGCTACCCGAACGTAAACTTTCAGCTGGCTGACCTGGCCGGAGCATTGCCTTACGGCCCCGCCAGTTTTGATTTTATAATTTTAAATATGGTCGGACCGGACCTGGCTGACTTGGACCAAACCATGTCCGGCCTAAAGCCGCTGCTCCGTCCAGCCGGCCGGCTGCTGCTGACTTTGCCCAATCCGGACCTGGCCTATCCGGCCGGAGAATGGAAAAGAAGCTGGCTGGATGTTCTGCTGCGGCGCAAGCCCAAGCTTAAATTAAAAAAAACCGCGCCTGCTGCTGCGGTACAGCGCGAATTCGGCGGCGGCCGGACCATCTCCTCCCGGCATTACCCTTTGGCCGATTACCTGGCTGCAGCGGCCAAAGGCGGGCTGCACCTTGCGGCCAAAGCGGAACTTACCTCGGCGGCGGACAGTCCGCGCTTTAATTTAACGTATCAGCTGCACCGCTATCCGCTGCTTCTGCTGCTGGAGTTTGCCGCTTAAGCAGCGGCGCTAAAAAATTTTGCAGCAGGGCCTGCTGCTTGCTCTGCGGATGAAAAGACAGTTCGTCCTCGGCCACAACAATAAATTTTTCCTGGCGGATCTTCGGCAACTGCCAGTTTTTTAATTTTCGTTCCAGCCAGGAACCCCAGGCTCCCAAAAACGGCTTTTCCAGCCAGGGCTGCAGGCTGCTGCCGCGGTCCAGCGGCGGCTCAGCCAGCTCCGCATTGGGCAGCAAACAAAGCAGCCAGGATGCATTCCCGTCCTGAAACTGCCAGATGGCGTGCGGATAAGCCAATGGGCGGAGTTTTACATACTCCGCCGCGGTATAAAAATTCCGCAGCTGGGTAATGGCCTTGGGTCCGGCCAGATAGTGATTCAGGCAAAACCGGTCGGCCACATGCCGGCCGTGGCGCCTTAGGCCCAGGACCTGGAAATAGGCCGTAACCAGGGTGCGCGTCAGCCAAAGATATCGCGCATCGGCAATAATCAGCAGGTCAATGTCGGACGCGCTCTTTTCCTGGCCTAAGGCCTGACTGCCGGCCAAAGCCGCGCCGCGGACAAAAGGCAAAAATTTCAGGCCGGGCGCAAAGCGCCGCAGCAGTTTTTCCCGCCGAATGCCATAAAAATAATTTTCCAGGCGCAGGACGGCCAGCTGCTGCCGGCCGGCCAGGCAATAAAACCCCAAAGCGCAGACAACGGCGCCGGACAGTTCCTCGTGCAGGCAGCGCAGCAATTCGGCCGCGCCTGTCTCAGGCCGCGGCGCGTCCGGCCCAAGTTTGCCCGGCTGAATTTCGCCTTGTCTGTCCAGGGCTGGCAGCAGTTCGGCCATATCCGGCAGCAAAAACCGCTGCAACTCCAATAAAGTCAGGGGGTAATCCTGCAAATCAAAAAAACGCAAGGTCTCAAGGATGCGCTCCTTCAGCATAAATAATTTTTTGCGTTAAAGCCCCAAAGAGTCCAAAGTAATTTCTTCCCACTCGTCAAAATCCGCCTCGCGGTAGACTTTCAGCTTGTGGCTGTATTCCGTTTCCGACAGCTTATACTGCGTCTGGGCGGATTGGCCGGCGCGGTGGGAATACAGTTCCTTCTTTTCCAAAACCACGGGACGATTTTCCCGGACCAGCTTAAACCGGCCGGCGGGATTTTTAAACACCAGCACGTCCTGCGTCCCCTGCTTGAGCGGGCCGTCCGGCGTTTCCGCAATCAGATCTTCGCGGGTCAGCACGGCTGGCGGAAAATGCTTCTGCGCCGTTTCCACCAGCTGCTGCCATTTATCGTCTTGCATAAATATGTGTTAGTAATTGTTATCCATTATTGCGACAGGATGCCGGCCGGGCCGTAAACATTGCTTAAGCTGCTAAAAACATAAGGCACAATAAACAGCGCTGCCAAAAGCGGCAGCACCACCAAAATCAGGGTAATATACAGGGACCATTGCATATACAGCTTGGTCTTGCGGGTGTTTTCGTAAATTGCCTGCAGCATCTGCTCCTGGCTTAAGGCCGGCGGCGCGGGCGCGGGCACTGGCTGATTGTCCATATTTTTATAATTAATAATTTAAGCGGTCCGTAAATTAATTCTTGCCTTTTCCCGACCGCCTGTCAAACTAAGGAACTTACTTTTGGCAATGCGGGCAATAGCTGGCCGTCCGGCCGCCCAGCTTGACTGCGGCGACAAGGGTGCCGCAGCGCTTGCACTTTTGGCCGCGCCGGCCGTAAACAAAATGGAATTTGCCCATGCCGCCCCAGCTGCCGTCGGTGCGGACAAAATCCCCCACGCTGGACCCCTTGGCGGCAATGGCCTGCCGCAGCACCGGGCGGATCCAGCGGAATATGGCCGCCTCTTCGGCGCGGCTTAAGGAAGCCGTGCGCCGCGCCGGCCTGACCTTGGCGTGGAATAATATCTCATCGCTATAAATGTTGCCGATGCCGGCCACGACCTTAGGGTCCATCAAGGCCAATTTGACCGGCGACTTGCCGCGCCGGCGCAGGGCTGAGGCAAATATGGCCGGGGTGAATTTTTTATCAAACGGTTCGGGTCCGTATTCGCGCAGCTCCCGGACCTGGTCCAGCATATCGCCGCGCACCAGCTTAAGATAGCCGAACTTGCGGATGTCGTTGAAATACAGAGTGCTGCCGCCGGCAAATTTAATAATGACGTGGGTATGTTTGGACGGCAGTTCCACCTGCGGGGCATGCGCATTGTTAAACAGGCGGTAACGCCCGCCGGTTTTTTGCCTTAAGCGCCGGTCTTCAAAAATAAACTGGCCGGTCATTTTTAAATGCACCAGCAGGCTTAACGGACCGCTTGCCCGGCGCGGCCGCGGCGAAGCGGCAGACAGGTCAAAAATCAGCAGCTTGGCCCGCCGCCGGACGCCCAAAATTTTCCGCCCCCGCAGCAGGCGGACAAATTCGGCCGCTTTCCGCCCGGAAACCCGGCGAATGTTGGACACTACAGCCGGACCGACGGCCACCATCTTCGGCGCATTCACGGCCACGGACTGGATGGTCAGACCTTTCAGCTTGCGGTTTAACTCGGAAACCACGGTCTGGACTTCGGGCAATTCGGGCATTTAAAAAGAAGGGATTAGCTAATAGCGGCTGGCTGATTCCATTATAGCCTTCCGCCGCGCATTGACACAAATGCCTAAAATCGCTAGACTATATTGCTGCAAACCAGCATGCCCAAAAGCCTTTAGGCGGGAACACTGACGCGGCGCAAGACCCGCCAAGAGCGCGGGCCCGGCGAGAAAAAAAATAAAGGGGGAGGTAAACCTGCGATGGGGCTGGTGAGGCGTACTGCCTGAGGCACGGGCGCGCCCGGACCTTTAGCGGCCCGCTGTCTGGCAATCTACTTTTTTGGCTGATTGCCACAAAGACAGGGAGTGCCGCCGTTTAGGCGGCGGAAAAGCCGGAAGGCAAAGCCAACAACCGTAAAGCACGCCTTTGCGGGGCGCAGAACCGGACTGAGGCCGGTTTTGAGGTGCAACCCGATCGCATACAGGAACTTATCCCGCTCGCCGCGCTGTGGCTCCCACAGCGCGGTTTTGTTATAATAATTTTATGAAAACTTTTCCGGAATTTCTCAATGCTTTGCCGCATAAATTTGCGCCCGGACAGGAAACACTCCTGCGGCAGGCCTTCAATCTGGCCGAGCAGGCCCACCGTGGCCAGAAGCGCAAAAGCGGCGACGACTACTTCGTCCACGCCCAGGACGCGGCCATCATTCTGGCGCAGATTTTTCCGGACACGCCCACCCTGGCCGCCACCCTGATGCACGACGTGCCGGAAGACACCGCGGTCACCCTGCAGGCCATAACAGAACAATTCGGCGAGGAAATTGCGGCCTTGATTGACGGCGTGACCCAGCTGGGCCACGTCCGCATGAAAAACGGCAAGGACAAATTCTACGTGGAAAACCTGCGCAAGCTGTTTATCGCCACCAGCCAGGACATCCGGGTCATTTTAATCAAGCTGGCCGACCGGCTGCACAACATGCGGACCATCCAGTTCATCCCGCCCGACAAGCAAATTAAGGTGGCCACCGAAACGCTGGAAATTTACGCCCCGATTGCGGCGCGGCTTGGCATTGGCGCCTGGAAGGACGAGCTGGAAGATTTATCGTTCAAAATAGTCTATCCCAAAAAATACGAGGAAATAAAAAAACTGCTGGACCAGGAAATGGAAATGCGGCGGGAAAGCGAAAAGCTGGTGGAAAAAAAGCTGGCCCATATCCTGCGGGTGGAAGGCATTAAATACCTGGAAATTTCCGGACGGGTCAAGCGTTTATATTCGCTTTACCGCAAGCTGCAAAAATATGAGGGCGACCTCGGTAAAATCCACGACATTGTGGCGTTGCGCATCATCACCCGTTCGGTGTCCGACTGCTATGCGGTTTTAGGCGTCATCCATAAGCACTTCCAGCCCGTGCCCGGCCGGATTAAAGATTTTATCGCCAATCCCAAGCCCAACGGCTATCAAAGCATCCATACCACCGTGTTCAACAACCAGGATGGCAAAACCTTCGAAGTCCAGATCCGGACGGACCTGATGCACGAAGAGGCGGAACGCGGCATTGCGGCCCACTGGTTCTACGCCGAGGAAGGCAAGCCGGAAAGCAGCGGCCGGCTGCAGGCCAAATGGATTAAAGAGCTGCAGTCCTGGCAGGCGGAAGCGGAAAATCCGGAAGAGTTTTTGGAAAACCTGAAAATTGACTTTTTCCGCGACCGGATTTTCGTTTTTACTCCCAAGGGCGATATTAAGGATCTGCCATTCGGGGCCAGCGTAATTGACTTTGCCTTTGCCGTACACACCGACCTGGGCTACCATATGATGGGCGCCAAAATCAACGGCAAAATGGGCAGCATTTACGACAAGCTGGAAAATGAAGACACGGTAGAAATAATTAAAAGCAAAAAAGAATCTGTCATTTCCCGCGACTGGCTGAAAGCGGCCAAGACCGGCAATGCGCGCAGCCGCATCCGCCACTATCTGGCCGAGCATGACCGCGGCATCATCCAGCGGGTCAAGGAACTGCGGCTGAAAGATTTTTCCCTGCCCAAATTTTTCCGCAAAAAGTAACACGGACAATAAAACTCCTTCCCGGGACCTTGTCCCGGGAAGGAGTTTTAAATTTGCCGACTAATAAGCAATGGTGTGCTTGGTATAGCCCGGGCGGTGCTGCTGCAGTTCCTCGGGCGCAAACCAGACGGCAATTTCCTGTTCGGCTTCCGCCGGGCTGCCCGAAGCATGAATCAGATTATAAACGCCGATCTTCTTGCTGTCGGCATGTTTGAAGGAAACATGGGAATAATCGCCGCGGATGGTTCCCGGCGCCGCGCTTTTCGGCTCGGTCGTGCCGACCATTTTCCGGACAATCTCCACCGCTTCCACGCCTTCTAAGGCCATGGCCACAATCGGCCCCGAAGTCAGCATCTCCACCATCAAATCGCGCACGTGCTGGCCGCGCCGCTGCGCCAGGTCTTCGGTATAGTGCTTCAGCGCAGTCTCCCGGTTCGGCCACAGCATCTTCAAGCCGGCCATCTTCAGGCCGACTTTTTCAAACCGGGTTATAATCTCCCCGACCAATCCGCGGTCTACGGTATCGGGCTTGAGCAGTACCAGAGTTCTTTCCATAAAATTCCGCTGAATAATTACTTAATGATTTTTACGCTTTGCATCACCACCGGCGTCACCGGCCGGCCGTCATCAGGCCCCATCTGCGGCGTAATCGCCACCTGGCCGATTTTATCCACCACATCCAGGCCGGCCGTTACCTTGCCGAAAATCGTGTAGTTATGAGGCAGCTGGTTGTCCGCCAGCATAATAAAGAACTGGCTGCCGTTGGTGTCCGGGCCGCTGTTGGCCATGGCGAGCACGCCGTGCGCATAGCCGGCCTGGTAGCTGGGCGCGGCCGGATTAAGCTCGTCGGCGAAAGGCTGGCCGTAAGCCGACTGCCCGCCGGTGCCGTCGCCATTGGGATCGCCGCCCTGGATGACAAAACCCTTGGCCACGCGGTGGAAAGTCAGGCAGTCATAGTAGCCGGCGTCGGCCAGGCGCAAAAAATTCGCCACGGCCTTGGGCGCATCTTTGTCGTAGAATTCCAGATCAATCTTGCCGAAGCCCTGCACGGTAATTTCCGCCTGGCGCCCGGCGATGCTCAAGTTGGCGTTGCCATTCAGTTTGTCGGCGTTAAAATCCCTGACGCACTGGCTGTTAGTATCATTGGACATAGCGGTTGTGGTTGCGGAAGAAGAGTTAGAATTAGAACCGGTGGGAGCCGCCGGCGTGCTTATTTCCAGCGGCTTGGTTTGCTGGTAATAATAATAGCCTGCCGCCGCGCCCCCGAGAATGACAATGGCGAGCAGCACGAGCACTAAAGTTCGG
This sequence comes from uncultured Candidatus Saccharibacteria bacterium, assembly GCA_964547145.1. Lineage (GTDB taxonomy): Bacteria > Patescibacteriota > Doudnabacteria > UBA920 > UBA920 > PALSA-1336. The sequence continues at coordinate 9,696 of CAZJLL010000088.1, forward strand.
TTGGACATTGATGGTTAAAAATTAGTTTGACTTTTTCCATCTTAACACAATCACCCGCCCGCTTCAAGCCTTTTTGGCCGGCGCCTCGGCCCAAATCCGCAGCAGCCAATAAGCCAGCAGCGTGAAGAGGCCGGTGAACACATACACCAGAAACTGGTGCAGCCAGGGCGCTTTGCGCGTCGTTCGCGGAGGATTGGTCGTCATGCCCGTGCCCTGAAGGTGAAATGCCGGACACAGTATACTGACCCGCGATCTGCCACGGAAATGCGACCGCAACTTGTCGCTGACTTATCTTCCGCGCATTCATTCCGCTCCGATGTGGGCCCCCTTCTCGGCGACTGAGCGCTTCATCAGCAGCACCAGGAACGCGAGTA
>CAZJLL010000089.1:0-17377 GCA_964547145.1 uncultured Candidatus Saccharibacteria bacterium
TTGAGGCCGACCTTTATAAAAAAGAAAAGAAAACGCGGTTTGATTTTCCGCGTGAACAATTTTTGAAAATGGTGGAAGAGTTTGCGCAAAACAGCCACGACACCATAATTAACCAGTTAAAGCGCCTCGGCGCCTCGGCCGACTGGAGCCGGGAAGCCTACACCCTGGACCAGCCGCGCACACTGGCCGTGCGCATGGCTTTTAAGCGGATGTATGATGATGGCCTGATCTATCGGGGAGCAAAAATCGTCAATTGGGATCCCAAGCTTAAAACCACCGTTTCCGACGATGAAATCCAGTACGTGGAGCAAAAGGATCCGTTCTATAGTTTTCAGTACGGGCCATTTGTTATCGGCACCGTGCGCCCGGAAACCAAATTCGGCGACAAGTATGTAGTTATGCATCCCGCCGACGAGCGCTACCGGCAGTATAAGCACGGGCAAAAAATTGAGCTGGAATGGATCAACGGTCCGCTGACCGCCACGGTGATCAAGGACGAGGCTGCCGACATGGAATTTGGCTCCGGCGTCATGACCATTACCCCGGCGCACTCGGCCATAGACTTTGACATCGCCCAGCGGCACGGTCTGGACGTGGAACAGATTATTGACGACCGCGGCGTGCTCCTGCCCATTGCCGGCGAATTCGCCGGCCAGCATATCAAAAAAGCCCGGGCGGCTATAGTGGAAAAGCTTAAGGCCAAAGGACTGCTGGTTAAAACGGATGAAAACTATACGCACAATATCGCCACCAACTCGCGCGGCGGGGGCATTATTGAGCCGCAAATCAAGGAGCAATGGTTCGTGGATGTTAATCGCGAATTTCCCCTGCGGCATTCGGAAATCCCCGGCATCAATGCGGGCGACACGGTCAGCCTCAAGCGGCTGATGCGCCATGTCGTCCAGGAAGGCCTGATTAAAATCATCCCCGATCATTTTGAAAAAACTTATTTCCATTGGATAGATAATCTGCGCGACTGGTGTATTTCCCGCCAAATCTGGTATGGCCACCGCATCCCCGTCTGGTATAAGGACGGCCAAACTTACTGCGGCGTGGAAGCGCCGCAGGGCGAAGGCTGGCAGCAGGATAGCGACACCTTGGATACCTGGTTTTCTTCCGGCCTGTGGACTTTTTCTACCCTGGGCTGGCCCCAAAGCACCAAAGATCTGCAATTTTTCCACCCGACCGACGTCATGGAAACCGGCTACGACATCCTGTTTTTCTGGGTGGCGCGCATGATTCTGATGACAACCTACCATACTGGCCAAATCCCTTTTCGCACTGTCTTTCTCCACGGCTTGGTGCGCGACAAAGACCGGCAAAAAATGAGCAAGTCCAAAGGCAATGTAATTGATCCGCTCGGCGTGATTGATGCCTACGGCACGGACGCGCTTCGGTTCGCTTTGGTTTTCTCCACGGCAGCCGGCAGCGATATTCCCTTAGCCGAGGATAAAATTAAAGGCATGAAGCACTTTGGCAACAAGCTTTGGAACATTGCGCGGTTTATTCTTTCCAATATTGGCGAACCCCTGCCAACTTCCTCTTTAAAAAAAGAAAAGGGCGCCGCATCTTCCCCCCTCTTTTCCAAAGAGGGGCCTGTAGAGTTAACGCAGGCGGATATAGACATTTTGAAAAAATTGGACCAAACCGTAAAAAACACCACCGCCCACCTGGAAGCTTTCCGCCTGCATGAGGCCGCCCAGGAGCTCTATCAGTTCGTCTGGCGCGAACTGGCCGACGTCTATATTGAGGCCAGTAAAGAACAACTCAAGCACGAAAACTTAAAGGCCAACACTTTAAACTTGCTGCTTTATAACTTGATCACGATCATAAAACTGCTCCATCCATTTATGCCGTTCATTACCGAGGAGCTATGGGGCAAATTGCAGGCCGCCGGCCTGCTGCCGGAAAAAGGGCTGCTGTTGGTAAGCGGCTGGCCAAATTAAGCCATATAAAATGCCCCGAAGGCGGCTGGCCCTTGGGGCATTTTAATTTTGTCTGGCAGAATGCCAAACAGTTTAGGCTTCCGTCATGTCGCTGACGGCGGGAACCGCTTCTTCGGTCTGCAGGTTCTGTTTGGCCGTTTCATCGCTAAAGCCGGTACCGGCGGGAATGAGCTTGCCGATAATGACATTTTCTTTCAAGCCGCGCAGATAATCGGTCTTGCCGGTTACCGCCGCTTCAATCAGCACGCGTGTCGTTTCCTGGAAGCTGGCCGCTGCCAGGAAAGAATCGGTGTTCAAGCTGATTTTGGTAATACCCATCAGCAGCTGTTCCGCCGTAGCCTGGCGCTGGCCTTGCGTGGCCAACTGTTCGTTAATCACGTTGAACTTGGCCTTGTCGGTAATTTCACCGGCCACCAGTTCGCTGTCGCCGGAATCCAGCACCCGCATTTTGGAAAACATCTGCCGGACAATCACCTCAATATGCTTGTCGTGGATGTTTTGCCCCTGCGATACGTAAATATCCTGGACTTCTTTGACAATGTAGCGCTGAGCCGCTTCATAGCCCTTAAGCTGCATAATCTGGTTGGGGCTTAAGTTGCCTTCGGTCAGCGGCTGGCCTTTGGTCACCAGGTCCCCGTCCTTGACCAGCAGAGTCAACGCGGCCGGTACCACATATTCCTTGACCTCGTCGCTTTCGTGGACGACAAGGATTTTATCCTGTTCCAGGCGGACCAAGCCCGCGGCCTTGGCCTTCACGCTTTTGCCATCCTGGTCGATATATAGGGTTTCGCCGGCCTCCACCTTGCTACCGTCCTTGATGGCCGACTGGGCGCCGCCCAAAGCGTAAGTGTCTTTTTCCACGTCGGCACCCTGGATGCGGACAATAAATTCCTTGTTGTTCGGCTTGGCAATGTAAGCCTGGCCGTCTATTTCAGAAACGTAAGCCATGCCTTTCGGTTCGCGCGCTTCAAACAATTCTTCCACGCGGGGCAACCCCTGGGTAATATCTTTTACCGAGGCGCTGCCGCCGGTATGGAAAGTGCGCATGGTCAGCTGAGTGCCCGGTTCGCCGATGGCCTGGGCCGCTACAATACCGACGGCCGCCCCCAGGCGTACCATGTCGTTAAAGCCAAGATCATAGCCATAGCACAGCCGGCAAATACCCCGGGGCAGTTTGCACTTCAGGACGCTGCGGCATTTTACTTCGGTAATCCCTGCCGCGACGATGGCGCGGGCGGTCTGGTCGTCAATGCCCTGATTCTTCGACACGAGCAACTGGCCCTTGGCGTCCTTGACGTCTTCGGCCGCCACGCGCCCGAACAGGCGGCGCTGCATGCCATCCGGCCGGCTGGCACTGATGCCGTCAGTCTGGCTGATTAAATCATAATCCTCGGTGCCGCAGTCCTCGGCATTAACTACAATATCCTGGGCTACGTCCACCAAGCGGCGGGTCAAATAACCGGCATCGGCCGTACGCAGAGCCGTATCGGACATCCCTTTCCGACTGCCGTGCGTTGAAATGAAATACTCCAAAACGTTCAGGCCTTCCTTAAAGCTGCCCTTCACCGGCAGCTCAATAACCGAACCGGCGGGGTTAACCACCAGCCCTTTCATGCCGGACATCTGGGTCACCTGGGAAAATGAGCCGCGGGCGCCGCTGGATACGTAATAATTGACCGGCCCGTATTCGGCCACGGTATGAGTTACGTCCTTGGCCACCTTTTCGCTGATGTCAGCCCATATTTCCACTACGCGGTTGTAGCGCTCGTCTTCCGTCAGCAAGCCTTCCCGGTATTGCTGATAGGTCGCTTCCACTTCGGCATCGGCTTGCTTGATCAGTTCATATTTGTTCTGCGGCACCAGCAAATCATCCATACCCCAGGACAGGCCCGAGCGCTTCATGTAGTAAAAGCCGGTGCGCTTGATTTCGTCAATCAATTCGGCGGTGCGTTCGTTGCCCAAAGCACGGTGCGCTTCCCGCACCAATGCCTGCAGCTTTTTCTTGTCAAAGTTGTCATTGCGGAAACCAAGCTCCGGCGGCACTACCTTGTTAAAGATCAGCCGGCCGACGGAAGTTTCCAGCAGCTCGCCGGTTCCGTCCATGCGGACCTTGATCTTGGCCTGGATGTGCACGTAGCCGTTGTTGTAGGCCAGAACCGCTTCGGCCGGGCTGGCAAAAGCCTTGCCTTCGCCCTTAGCGCCGTCGCGCAGGCGGGTAATGTAGTAACAGCCGACCACCACGTCCTTGTCCGGCGTCATTACCGGATCGCCCGAAGCTGGTTTGAGCAGGTTGTGGGCGGAAACCATAATCTCCCTGGCTTCCTTCTGGGCAGCCTCGGTCAGCGGCACATGGACGGCCATCTGGTCGCCGTCAAAGTCGGCATTGAACGCCGCACAAACCATTGGGTGTAGTTGAATGGCCTTGCCTTCAATCAGCACCGGCTGGAACGCCTGGAAGCCCAGGCGGTGCAGGGTCGGGGCGCGGTTGAGCAGAATATAATGATCCTTCGTCACCTCTTCCAAGATATCGTAGACTTCAGTCCGGCCCTGTTCAATCAGGCGGTTGGCACTGCGCACGTTATGCGCGTATTCCCGGGCAATCAGCTTGGAAATGACAAACGGTTTAAACAGTTCCAAAGCCATCATCTTCGGCAAGCCGCACTGGTGCAATTTCAAATGCGGACCGACCACAATAACGCTGCGGCCGGAGTAATCCACGCGTTTGCCCAGGAGGTTCTGGCGGAACCGGCCTTGCTTGCCCTTGAGCATATCGGCCAAACTGCGCAGCTTGCGCTTCTGGCCGGTGGACGCGGTTACTTCCTTGCCGTGGCGGATGGAATTATCAATCAGCGCATCCACTGCTTCCTGCAGCATGCGCTTTTCGTTGCGGGTAATGACTTCCGGCGCCTTAATCTCCAACAGCTTCTTTAAACGGTTGTTGCGGTTGATGACGCGGCGGTACAGGTCATTCAGGTCGGAGGCGGCAAAGCGGCCGCCGTCCAGCTGCACCATGGGGCGCAGATCCGGCGGAATGACAGGCAAATTGCCGATCAGCATCCACTCCGGCCGCAGGCCGGAGTTAATGAGGGACTTAACCAATTTTAAGCGCTTCAATACCTTGCGCTGGGCCTGGCCTTCCAGATTCGGCAACTGATTTTGCAGGTCCTGAGCCAGCTGCTCCAGGTTAATTTCTTCCAGCAAACCCTTCAGCGCTTCCGCGCCGATGCCGGCAGTAAAGACCGGGCCGTACTTTAAGGACAAATCCCGGTAAGCCAGTTCGCTGATAACCTGGTATTTCTTAATGGATTTAAGCTCTGAGCGCGCCTGATCGCGAATGCTCTCGAGGCCATCCAGTTCCTTGCTCCAGGCATCTTTCAGCCGGGTGACCTCGGCGTCAATTTCCGTCTGGACCACATCGGAATCCTTCTTACCGCCTTTTTCCGCGCCGGATTTGGCCTTGGCAATCAGCGTCTCGTATTTTTCTTCAATGCCTTTTTTCTTCAGCTTGAACTCCCGTTCAATCTGCTCCAGCGTGGCCAGGCGGGCCTCTTCGTCCACGCCGGTGATAATATAGGACGCGAAGTAAACCACCTTTTCCAGCTCCATCACGCCCAAATCCAAAATCAGGCCCAGGCGGGAGGGCACGCCGCGCAAAAACCAAATATGAGCCACGGGCACGGCCAACTTAATATGACCCATGCGCTCGCGGCGCACGGATGACTTGGTCACTTCCACGCCGCACTTGTCGCAGACAATCCCCTTATAGCGGATGCGCTTGTATTTGCCGCAATAGCATTCCCAGTCCTTAATCGGGCCGAAAATCTTCTCGTCAAACAAGCCTTCCTTTTCCGGCCGCTGGGTGCGGTAGTTGATGGTCTCCGGCTTGGTGACTTCGCCGTGCGACCACTGCAGAATGGTGTCAGGCGAAGCCAGCTTCAAGCGCACGCCCTTAAAATCTTCAGTTTGAGTAAACATAAATGTGTAGCTTTGACTTTTGACCTTTAACGATTAACGTAATTACGGATGGCCAATTGTCAGGTTAATGGTTAAAGGTTATTTCGCCTTCTTTTCCTTTTTCGGCTTTTTCTTCGGCTCGTCCTCAAACAGCGAGCTGTCCGGAATAGTATTAAGCTGGCTGACCGGGCCCGGGACGACTACCTCCGGCTCCTCAGCCGCAGAACTGACGACCCCATCGGGGCCAAGCAGCTCCACGTCCATGCACAAACTTTGCAATTCCTTAACCAGCACCCGGAACGATTCCGGAATGTTGGGCTTTTTAATCGGTTCACCCTTGACGATGGCTTCGTAAGTCTTGCTCCGGCCGACCACATCGTCGGACTTGATAGTCAGCATTTCCTGCAGGGTATGGGCCGCACCGTAGCCTTCCAGGGCCCAGACTTCCATTTCGCCGAAGCGCTGCCCGCCGAACTGAGCCTTGCCGCCCAGCGGCTGCTGGGTAATAAGCGAGTACGGACCGGTAGAACGGGCATGCATCTTGTCGTCCACCAGGTGATGCAGCTTTAAGAAGTACATCACGCCCACAGTCACCTTTTCGTCAAATGCTTCGCCGGTCTTGCCGTCAAACAGGGTTACCTTGCCGTCCTGCGGCACGCCGGCGTTTTGCAATTCCTGCTTAATCTGCTGCTCGGTCACCCCATCCAGCACGGGCGTGGCGACTTTATACTTCAACTTATAGGCAGCCATGCCCAGATGGGTTTCCAAAATTTGTCCCAGGTTCATGCGGGAGACCACACCCAAGGGGTTCAAAATAATGTCTACCGGGGTGCCGTCGGTCATAAAGGGCATATCCTCCACCGGAATAATCTTGGAAATAACACCCTTGTTGCCGTGGCGGCCGGCCATTTTATCGCCGACCTGGATCTTGCGCAATACGGCGACGGAAACCTGGATGCTGCGTACCACTCCCGAAGGCAGCTTGTCGCCGGCCTCGCGGGAGAATTCGCGGATGTTAACCACCTTGCCGTATTCGCCGTGCGGCAGGGTCAGCGAGGTATCTTTCACATCGCGGGACTTTTCCCCGAAAATCACGCGCAGCAATTTTTCCTCGGCCGTCAGGTCGGTTTCGCCTTTCGGCGTAATTTTGCCGACCAGAATGTCTCCGGCCTTGACCTGGGCGCCAATGCGGATAATACCATTCTCGTCCAGATCCTTCAGTTTTTCTTCGCCGACATTGGGAATGTCGCGGGTAATCTGCTCCGGCCCCAGCTTGGTATCGCGCACGTCAATTTTGAAATCATCAATATGGATGGAGCTGTAGCGATCCTGCTGCACCACCCGTTCAGATACCAAAACGGCGTCTTCGTAGTTACCCCCTTCCCAGGACAGGAAAGCGACCAGCACGTTCTGGCCCAAAGCCAGCTCGCCGTCTTGGGTGGAAGCGCCGTCAGCCAGCACGTCGCCGCGCTTGACCTTCTGGCCCTTATTGACCCGGGCAATCTGGTTGATGGACGTGGCCGAATTGGTCCGCAAAAACTTCAGCAGCGGATATTCTTTCTTCTTGCCCTTGTCGTCCACCACGATAATGCGTTCGCCGGTGACGGAAGTCACCTCGCCGGCTTCTTCGGCTAAAACCACGGTACCGCTGTCGCGGGCCGCCTTGGCTTCCATGCCCGTGCCGACAAACGGCGCCTCGGGACGGATGCAGGACACGGCCTGGCGCTGCATGTTGCTGCCCATTAAGGCGCGGTTGGCGTCATCATGTTCCAAAAACGGAATTAAGGAAGTGGTAACGGAAATAATCTGCTTGGGCGAAACATCCAGGGCGTCAATTTCATCCGTGCTGACAATGGAAGGTACGGTATGCACCCGGGCGGAGGCGGTCAGTTCCATAAAATATCCCTGCTCGTCCACCGCGATATTGCTCTGCCCTATTACCATTTTTTCCTCTTCGTAAGCATCCAGGTAAAGGACTTCTTCGGTCACCCGCGGCTTGAGGCGGATTTCCAGAACCTGGCTGTTCTTGGCCAGCTCTTTAGCCTGCGCCGCGGCAACCTTTTCGCCGGCGCGGATAATTACGCCGCCCTCGTCGTCTTTCTGGTCATATAGGGAAATTTCGCCTACGGCATCCTTGCCGTCGTTCTTGGCGAATTTCTTCACTATACGATAGGGCGTTTCAATAAAGCCGAAGTCGTTGACCCGGGCGTAAGTCGCCAGGTGGGCTACCAGGCCGATGTTCGGGCCTTCCGGCGTGGTAATCGGACAAAGGCGGCCGTAATGGGAGTGGTGCACGTCGCGGACTTCAAATCCGGCGCGTTCGCGGGACAAGCCGCCGGGGCCCATGGCGGACAGGCGCCGCTTGTGCTCCAGTTCGGCCAGCGGATTGGTCTGGTCCATGAACTGGGACAATTGGGAGGAGGAAAAGAATTCCTGCATGGTAGCGACAATCGGCCGTACGTGAATCAGCTGGGCGGGCGTTACCGTATCCAAATCGGCCACGGACATGCGGTCCTTGGCGATCCTGGCCATGCGGGCCAAACAGACGCGGAAACGGGTTTGAATCAGCTCGCCCACCGCGCGCACGCGGCGGTTGGCCAAATGGTCAATGTCATCAGCTGGCGCCTGGGTGTTGTTCAAACGGATAATTTCGCTAATTACCTTGACCAGGTCGGCCTGGGTAATAATTTGACTTTCGCTGTCGCCCATGTCCAGGCGCTGGTTGAACTTATAGCGGCCGACGGCGGAAAAATCATAGCGCTCCGCATTGAAAAACATGCCGGAAATAAGGGACTTGGCGTTATCTACGGTAGCCAAGTCGCCCGGACGAATGCGCTTGTAGACTTCCTTAAATCCCTCGTCCGTATTGCTGGAGGCATCTTTGTCCAGGGTGTTCTGGATATATTTAGTGTCCGGATCGGTATCAATATCCGCAAAAGCCTGCAGGATTTCTTCATTGGAAGACAGGCCGAACACGCGCAGCAGGGCGGTAATCGGAATGCGGCGCTTGCGGTCAATCTTAACGCCAATAACGCCGGCTGCGTCCGTATCCAGTTCCAGCCAGGCGCCGCGGTTGGGGATAATCTTGGCGCCATAAAGACTTTTACCGCGCATGCTCTCTGCCGTAAAGAAAACGCCGGGAGACTTAATCAGCTGATTGACCACGACGCGCTCTACGCCGTTGATAATAAACGTGCCGCGGGGCGTCATCAGCGGAAAGTCGCCAAAATACACGTCCTGGGTCTTGGTTTTGCCCGTAACTTTATTAATCAGCTTGGTGGATACGTATAGCGGCGCCTCAAAAGTCGTATTGCGCTCGCGCGAGGTAAACTCGTCGTATTTGGGCTTGTCGAAAAAATAATCGCCGAAAAACAGTTCCAGATTTTTAGCCGTAAAATCGCGGATCGGATTAATCTCCCCCAGCAATTCTTTCAAGCCTTTTTCTGCAAACCAGCGGTAAGAGTTAATCTGCACTTCTATCAGGTTCGGCAAGAGCTCGGTCTCGTGGCTCTTGGTGAACAGCTTGCGTTCGGGCGCCTTAAAACTCTGTGACCGGACCGTGGCCACAGCTGCAGGCGCCAATTTAGATTTATTCGCCATTAAAGCTTAACTTTCAGCCCCAAGCGCACGAACTTAGGACTAATAATAGTTAACTTGGCCTCCACCCCAAGTAAATAAGCATGTTTTATACCCTTTATCTCCCCGAAATCATGATCAAGGGCACAAAACATTCCCCTTTTCTGCATATGCAAAAAAAGGCCGATTTACTTCCAGGCTGATTGGCTAAAATTGTGCGTATTTGGATTGTAGCAGTCAAACAGAATTTGTCAAGCCCGCCTAAAGCGGAGGCTTTTGGCCGGTTTGCCTTCGGGGAAAGGCTGTTTGGCCAAATTTCACAAAAGCATAATATCATGGCCATAAACATTTTACAAACACGTAATCCACAAGTTATCAGACATTTGGAATTTTTGCCAAAAATTTCAGAAAAATGCTATAACTATAAGGTATGAACGCAACAGACGTAATCACCGTCCAAAATCTGACCAAGACCTACGTCAAAAACCGGAAACAAAAACCAGTCCTGGCCGTGGCTGGCATTAGCTTTGCCGTCCGCCGTGGCGAAATTTTCGGCATTTTGGGCCCCAATGGTGCGGGCAAGACCACTACCTTGGAAATTCTGGAAGGCTTAAAACCCCAAACCAGCGGGGAAATTTCGGTGCTGGGCTTAAACAACCTGACCCAGACGGACCAGCTAAAAAAGCGCATTGGCGTCCAGCTGCAGTCCAGCGAATATCTTCACCATCTATCCTTAGGCGAATTGCTTGATTTATTCGCCTCGCTTTACGGCCGCCAGGCTGACCGGGCAGCCCTGCTCAATCTGGTCAATCTGGCCGACAAGGAAACCGCCGAAGTCAGCAGCCTGTCCGGCGGCCAAAAACAGCGCTTTACCATTGCTTCGGCCCTGGTACACCAGCCGGACATTTTGTTCCTGGACGAACCGACGACCGGACTGGATCCGGCTGCCCGGCGCAGCTTATGGGCACTGGTCAAAGCCATAAATAGCCGCGGCATTACCGTGGTACTGACCACCCATTATATGGAAGAAGCCGAATACCTCTGCCACCGCGTGGCCATTATGGATCAGGGTAAAATTTTGGAAATTGACGAGCCTAAAAAGCTGATTGACCGGCTGTCCGACACCACCCAAGTCTCTTTTTTCACCGACCAGCAGCTGGCGCCGGATCTGTTTGCCGGCCTGTCCGAAGTGACCAAAATCCTGGCCAGCCACCCTAAAGTTGTCATGGAAATTTCCAGTCTGGAAAAAATTGGCGATATTGTGAGGAGGCTGCGGCAGCAACAAATTATTTTTTACGGTTTTACGGTCAAAACCGCCACGCTGGAAGACGTTTACCTGCGCCTGACCGGCCGGGAATACGAGGAAGGAGAAGACCATGCGTAGCTTCTGGCAGCTATTTTTAGCCAACTTAAAAATGTTTTACCGGGAACGGGAAGGTTTTTACTGGACCGTGCTCATGCCCAGCTTTATCTATATCGCCCTCTCGGTTCTGCCCATCGGCCGCTTTGTCGGCACCGACGTGCAATACTCCAGCTTTGTCCTGCCCGGCATTATTGCCATGACCATTATGCAGGGCGGCATTTATTCCCTGGCCTACTGGATGGTGGATTTAAAAGCGCGGGGTATTATCAAGCGCCTGCTGGCCACGCCGATCAAGCAATGGCAGCTGGCTACCAGCCTGGTCTGTTCCCGCCTGGTTATTGTTTTAATCCAGGTTGTGGTCCTGACCCTGCTGGGAATTTTAGCCTTCCACGCCAGTTTTGCGGGCAACGTCATTTCCGTCCTGATCCTGGTAATTTTGGGCGGAGCGATTTTCCTGCTCATCGGGCTGCTTATTGCCAACTATGCCAGCAGCTACGATGCCGCCGCGCCCATAACTTCGGCCATCGGCCTGCCGTTAACCTTTTTAAGCAACATCTTTTACCCCATCGGCAACCTGCCCCCAGTGCTGAAAGATATTGCCCAGGTCCTGCCCATAACTTATCTGGCCGACGGACTGCGCCAGGCTTACCTTTACCCGTTTAACCTGGCCAAACTGGGCTGGAATATGCTGATGCTTTCAGCCTGGCTGGCGGTTATGTTGATCTTGACCCTGTCGCTGTTCCGGCTGAAAGAGTAAGCCCGAAAGTAAAAAACCGCCCTGAGCTTGTCGAAGGGCGGTTTTTAAAATAAAACTCACATAACTACAAAGGCATTTTTGGCCACAGCCTTGACCGGCACGCCCCAGGCCAAACCCAGGGCCAGCGCTAAAGCCAGGCTGGCCCGCACCCCGGTGTAGGAGCCGGGACCCTTATTAATTACAATCCTGCCTAAGCAATCAGGCGCCGAGGCGGCATTAAGCTTTGCTTTTTTGAAAAATGCTTCCAGCCGGGACAGCAGAGCATGGCTGTGGCGGGGATCGATCCGATAAGACTGGCGCAAAACCTTGCCGCCGTCTAAAACAAAGGTTACCCGGCCATAGTCGGCCGCGTCAATATACAAAACCGGGGTTTGCTTTTTTTGCCGCTTCATGGCCGTGCTGCCTCTAATTTTGCAAGTTCTTCTCTTACCACCCTGGCATCTTCCCAGTCAATGCGCTGGTTGTCCGGCAGGACCAAAAACTGCTCGCTGCCCTTGCCGGTAATCAACACCAAATCATTGCTCTGGGCGGAACGCAATGCCGCCGCAATAGCCTGGCGTCGGTCCAGCACAACCCGATAAGGCGGCTGGCGGAGCTTAAAGTCCAGAATGCCGGCTACAATACGGTCGGCAATAGCCTGCGGATTGGAATCATAAACGTCATCGTTAGTTACCACTATTTCGTCGGCGAACTGAGCCGAGATATGGCCGAACAAAAAACGTTTTTCCGCATCCCGGTGTCCGCCGGTGGCTCCGAACACATGAATCAGACGGCGATGCGGCAGCAATACGGCGCTTTCCAGCGCGCTTTTGATGGACACGGGCTCGCAGCCATAATCCACAATTATCTGGAAACCCAAGCTATTATTGACGCTCTCCATGCGGCCCGGCACGCCGCGGAATGTCTGCAGCGCCGCGGCGGAGTCGGTCAAACCCACGCCTAGATAGCTGGCGCAGGCAGCGGCCAGGGCGGCATTCTGGGCATTAAATTCTCCGGGCCAGTCCAAAAAGAACCGCTGGTTATCCAGTAAAAATTCCGTCTGCCAGCCGGCGCGCACCCGGCTGCCGGTAAAAACCTTTTCTGCGTCCGGCGCCTGTACCCCTTTAAAACTAACACCGAATTTCCGGGCGGCAGCAAAACTCAAATAATAACCGGCCATCGGGTCGTCGCAGTTGACCCCTAAAATCTTCTCCGGACAAAACGCCTTCTTACGCCCACGGCCCAATGCGGCGAATAAACGGGCTTTGGCCGCCTGATAATTGCCATAGCTGCCGTGTGCTTCCAGGTGCGCCCGAGACAAATTGGTAAACAGAGCTGCATCAAAATTGATGCCCAAGTGCCGGTTCTGGGCGAGCCCCTCCGAGGTGCACTCCACAATGGCGTAGCGGCAACCCGCCCGAACCATCGCTTTAAGCTGCTTTTGCAGCAGGCGTTCGTTGGGCATGGACAGCCCGTGCTTATTCGTTTCGTGCTTGCGGCCATCAAAAAAATCTACGGTCGTGCTATATCCGCAAATCCGTCCGCTCCGATTAAGTATGTGGGCCAATATCTGTACGGTGCTGGATTTTCCGGCCGTACCAGTCACTCCGATAACGACCAGGCGCGCCGCCGGCCGGCCGTAGCACCAGCTAAAAACCCAAGCCACCGCGCCATGGTAATAGGGCCGGATCAGCTTGAGTAATTTGGCGGGCAGCAGCCTCTTTAACATAGCCATGACTGTATTTTATACTAAAAAACCAAATAGCCAAAACCGGCAGAATATCATATAATGGGGGAAATACTTCGCAACCGAAACTCAAAGTTCAAACATAAATTTATGAAACCCGGCGTTTCCCCGTCTCTTCCCCGCGAATTGGCCCTGCCCGGCTACGACGTCCGCCTGGCCCTGCAGCATACGGCGCAGGGCTGGGGCCTGCTCGGTTTTTACGAAGGCTATCGCCTCGTTTTTTCCGGCACGTTTAATTCCTGGCGCCTGTTCCAGGAACGCTGGCTGAAATTTTCCATGCCCCGACGCCCCAATCCCAGCCAGGTCGGCACGATTGACATATATGAACTGTTCAGCCCGAGCGCCCGGCTGGCCTGGCGGCGGGCGGCGGCCCGCGCCCGGCGGGGACGCCGCACTGTCGGCGCCGAGGATATATTTTTGTCCCTGCTGCGGTCCGATTCCGTCAAAAACCTCCTGCGCCGGCTCAAAGTCAGTGCCGGCGTGGCTGAACAGTTCCTCACCAACTACCTCAGGCTTTCTCCTCCCGCCAGCATGCAAGCGGTCCAGTTGGCGCCGCTGGAAGCCTTTTTAATCGCCGCCAAGCTGCATAACCACAAAATCGGCACCTTGATGCTGCTGGGGGCGCTAATGCAAACACTGCCGGCCGGTCATGTCTTGCAGGCCATTTTTACCAACATAGGACTGACTTATGACAAGCTGGAATTATTCTCTGTCTGGCGGCTGAATTTAAATTATGATTTTCCCGCCGGTTCCCCAAGCGCCAAAATGCTTTACTGCTGCCGGCAGGCGCAGGGCCTGGAGGAACACTTTGGCTATTTTTACGAATTGCCGGCCATTGAAGCGGCGGTACGCCTCAGTGCCGGCCAAACTTTAAAAGACCTGGAACACAAACAGGCATTGGCCCTGCTGATCCGCGCCGGCCTGCTGGCCGCCGCCCGCCAAAGCCGGACCGTAACCGAAAGCCTGGTCAATCAGGCCGCCGCCCGCCAAAGCTAAAAAAATTTTATCAGCCGGTTGGCCGACCGCAGCAAATTATACAGCCGGTACCAGCCGGGTGAAAAAATAGCATCATAGGCGCCGGCAAAATTGACCACCGTACCGCCAAAACCCCGTTTAAAACGGGTAAAGCCCCGCTCCCCGCCTAAGGACACTTCGCTGCCGCCCAAATCATAACAGGACAGCCCGGCCAAGCGCGCATCCAGCATAGCCTGCCAGTGCAGCAGATACGGCGCCATTAGCTGCCGCTGCTCGGCAGCTGAACCGCCGTAAAGATAAACCCGGGTCGGCCCAAAATCGACCATAACGCCGCAAGCCAGCAGCTGCCGCTGCCACAGCGCCTTGTACAGCCTAAGCCGGGGCGCTTCGGCCGTTCCATTCAGAGCGAAAAAATCTATCAGCCGGCGATAATATGCCGCGGGATGGCCGCGGTAATTTTGCCTGGCCTGGGTCTGCACAATCAGATCAATCAGCTCCTGGACATAAAGTCCGTGGCCCGGCGTTACCGCCGGTTCGCTTTGGACCGTTACCCCGTGCCGCTGCGCCAGCTTAATGTTATAACGGGTCTTCGGATGCATGGCCCCAAGCAGTTCTTCTGTTTCCCGCTCCAGCGCCACCTGCATAGTAATGGCCGGCTGGATATTGGCGCTTTTGCGGGCTTGCTTAGGCAGTTCCGGCCACGGCACTTGCGGTTCCAGGCGCAGGAAGAGCGCCCGCGGAAACCGCCGGCGCAAACTTTCAATCAAAAAAGCAGCCGCCGGCCCGGCAAAATCGCCGGCCGCCACCGGACCGTAAGGCGCATAAAGATAAAATCGGCCCCCGGGCAAAGCCATGTGCAGCAGCTGAATCGCCGCCTGGGGCCGGCCGTCGGCCGCCGCCAAAAAATACCGGCTTGCCTGGCGGCCCAAACTTTCCTGCCACTGCCCCCACTCCCAGGCCTGCAAAAAATTACCGCCTCCTTGCCGGGCCGCAAACCGGTTGTAATCCTGCCGCCTGCTCTCGTCTAAAATTTCCAGCTTCATCTTCAAATTATTTAGCCAGCAGCTGCAAGGCCCGCTTAATCTGTTCCGCTTCGCTTAAGCTTCCATCCAGCTTTGCTACGGCTTCACGCACCTCGCGCTGGTTATAACCCAAAGCCAGCAAGGCGTCAAAAACCGCCGTTCCGGCGGCTGAACCGCCGACGGCGCCGACCTTGTTCTTTAAGTCCACAATGATCCGTTCCGCTGTTTTGCTGCCTACGCCGGAAATCCGCGTAAACATCCCCGCGTCCTGATTGGCAATGGCCTGCCGGACGCTGGAGACGGGCGAAGCCGACAAAATGGCCAGGGCAATTTTGGGCCCCACGCCCGACACGCTGACCAGCAGCTCAAAAAAATTAAGCGTCTCAAAATCAGGCAGGCCGAACAGGGTCTGGCCGTCTTCGGCCACCTTGTGATAGGTAAACACAGCCACGGTTTCGCCCAGCGGCGTCTGCAGAATTTCCGGGGTCACAAACACCTGATAACCCAGGCCCTGCACTTCTAAAATCAGATAAGTCAGGCCTTTTTCCAGCACCCGCCCTTTTAAATAAGCAATCATAATTCTATTTTACCAGCTTACCGCCCTCTTGACAAAAATCTCCTTTTCCGGTAAAGTTTAAGCCAATCCGGGGAAAGCTTTGAGTTTCCTTTCCCCTTGGCGCCGCCTTATATTTGCGGATCTACCTCCCACAGACATCTCCGCGACCAGGCGGCGCCCGCAATCATTCGGAGGATTAATATATATTTTTGACTGACCGTTCCTCTCCTAACCTTGGGGCGCCGCAGCTTTTCGCGGCGCCCGCTTTTTTTCTTGCGCTAAAATGATATTATAGACTTATGCCCGAATTTAAACTCCATTCTCCATACCAGCCAGCCGGCGATCAGCCGGCCGCCATTGCCGGACTGCTAAAATCACTGGACGCCGGGCGCCGCTACCAAACCCTGCTGGGCGTAACCGGCTCGGGCAAGACTTTTACCATGGCCAACGTGGTTCAGCGGCTGCAAAAACCGACCCTAATAATTTCCCATAATAAGACCCTAACCGCCCAGCTGGCCGCCGAATTTCAGGAATTTTTTCCGGACAATGCCGTGCATTACTTTGTCTCTTATTATGACTACTACCAGCCCGAGGCCTATATCCCCCGCAGCGATACTTACATTGAAAAAGAGACGGAAATCAACGAAGAGATAGACCGCCTGCGCAACGCCGCCACCCAGGCATTGCTGTCGCGGCGCGACGTGCTGATTGTCGCCTCGGTCTCCTGTATTTACGGACTGGGTAGTCCGGCCAATTACCTGGAACTGGCCCTGCACTTAAAGCGCGGGGAAAGCTTCCGGCGCGACAAGCTGCTGCGCCGGCTGACCGACTTGCAATACCACCGCAACGATACGGAGCTGCAGCGCGGCGCCTACCGCGCGGCCGGCGACGTGGTGGAGATTATCCTGTCCAGCGAAGACACCATTATCCGCATGGATTTTTTCGGCGATGTCCTAGACAGCATCCAGCGGCTGGATGCGGTTTCCGGCAAACAGCTGGAGACGTTGGAAGAATTCACCATTTTTCCGGCCAAGCACTTCGTGACCCCGGAAGAGCAAATCAAGCAGGCGGCGGACGCCATCCGCGCCGAACTGGCGGAGCGCCTCACGGAACTGAAAGCCCAAAACAAGCTGGTGGAAGCCCAGCGCCTGGAACAGCGCACCAATTTTGACCTGGAAATGCTGCTCAATACCGGTTTTGTCAGCGGCATAGAAAACTATTCCCGCCATCTGGAAGGACGCGAGGCCGGCTCGCCCCCCTCCACCCTGATCGACTATTTCCCCGACGATTTTCTGCTGTTTGTAGACGAATCGCACCAAACCGTCCCGCAAATCGGCGCCATGTACGAGGGCGACCGCAGCCGCAAGAGCACGCTGATTGATTACGGCTTCCGCCTGCCCTCCGCCCTGGACAACCGGCCGCTTACTTTTCCTGAGTTTGAGAAAAAAATCAACCAGGCCGTATTCGTTTCGGCCACGCCGGCGCGCTTTGAATTGGAAGCC
>CAZJLL010000090.1:0-1670 GCA_964547145.1 uncultured Candidatus Saccharibacteria bacterium
TAATCTGTTCAAAAATCACCTTATGCTCGCCCTTCTGGTCCTTAATAAACGGCGCGGTCAAAATAATCCGGCTGCCGGGCTTGAGCTGCAAAATTTGTTCCAGCATGGCCGGGATGGTCTGGCCCTGGATTTTTTTGCCGCAAACCGGGCAATGCGGCAAGCCGACGCGCGCCCAAAGCAAACGCATGTAATCGTAAATTTCGGTCACCGTGCCCACGGTGGAACGGGGGTTGTGGGAAGCGCTCTTTTGGTCTATGGAAATGGCCGGCGACAGGCCCTCAATCTTGTCCACATCCGGTTTGTCCATCAGGCCGATGAACTGGCGGGCGTAGGCCGACAGGCTTTCCACATAGCGGCGCTGGCCCTCGGCATAGATGGTATCAAAGGCCAGGGACGACTTGCCGCTGCCGGACAATCCGGTCATTACAATCAGCTTGTTGCGCGGCAAATCAATGTCTATGTTTTTCAGGTTGTGCTGGCGGGCGCCGCGGATGGAAATTATGTCTTTCATAAAAGTAATTTCTTTAGTTAAGAAAGCTCAAAATATGCTAAAAATAAACAAATTTAAAGACAGACTAGTAGACAGTCTACCACAGGTGTCAAGAAAAGAAAAGGGCCCTGGGGGAAGCCCTTCCGTCCAAGCGGTCTGCTTGGCCTTTTTGGGGTCCCCAGGGTCCTTTATTCGCTCCTTTCGCCTCCTTTTTGACGGGCCTGTCAGCCCGCAGTGCCCATAATCGCCAAGGCATGCCAGCAGGCGTGCCAAAAGCCTTTCAACAGGGAAAGCAGCATAGGCACCTCTAACACAGCAGATTAATACCCAAAGCGCCTTCTGTCAATTAAACAAACCGCTTAGGGCAATTCCTGCCAGGCAACAATTTGCAAACTTACGCTATCAACCACTGCCTGGTAATTGCTTACGGTCTTGCCTACCGTAGCGCCAGTTTTAATGGTCGTTTGCCCGGCAACAGGAGTATCGCCTGCCACGCTAAAAATCCGGCAGAAACCTTTGCCCACAGATACGGTTTTCGCCGTACTAGTATCGGCCAACTCCGCCAAATCCAATAATGCGGCGGCCAAGCAAGACTCCGACAGATATCTCCCCTCTGCCTTAAATTCATTCTCCATCAAGTTTTGCCGCAAATAAAAAGCGGTACAGCCAACGGCAACGGTAACAACCAGCAGAGCGGCGCAAAGAATTATCGAAGTGATTAAAGCGGCATATCCGTTAGCAGAACTTTTTTGATTCATTGCCGTAAATACTTGGTTAAGTGTAAAGTTAATTCCTCCAATGAAGAAGCCGCCGGCGTAAGAACCAGCCGCAGCTCAACGCCGGCTGGCGCCTTCTCTCCTTTGGGTAAAATTTTAAAAGTACATGAACTTGCAGTAACCAGATTACTAGTTAAAGCCGCCTGTTCGCCCGACCCTTCTTGTAAAAATATTTTTTTCTCCTTGCAGCCTAAGAATGTTTCCTTCCCGGCGGAAAAAATTTTTAAGCCGGCGGCGCCCGATTCATCCGGCGCCAGGGACAAATTCGTTGCTTCGCGGCTAAATAACCAGTCAAGTTTTTGCCGGACAAACGCAACTTCCTGCGCAAAAGACAAACGATCCTGATTGCTGCCGGCCGTTTTAAGCAAAACCAAAATGGTTAAGATGCAGCCGGAAAGCAGCAT
>CAZJLL010000091.1:0-4680 GCA_964547145.1 uncultured Candidatus Saccharibacteria bacterium
TTATTTAATTTTGTTCAATTCTGTCAATTTCTAGCCTCTTGCCCCTAGCCTCTAATCTCTTGTTCCCCTGAGCACTCAACGCTCTACGCTGATAACTATCCTAGCACCTGCCGGCATTCCTCTTCCATAAATCCGCGCACGAGCAAAATCGGCGAAGGCGACCTTTCTATAATGCTGGCGGCCGGAATGTTAAGCACCTGGCCGAGATAATTTATATTGCCATGCCTTAGGGAATACTCATCCGCATCCTCCATGCTGGAGCCGTACACCAATCCGTCCAGCCTGGCCCAGACAATGGCCGTGGCGCACATTGGGCAAGGCTCATGAGTCGCGTAAATCAAAACACCGCCGCCATTGCGGCTACCCAATTCGCGCGCTGCCTGGCTAATCGCCCGCAACACGCAGTGCCCCGTCGGATCCTGGGCGCTCTTTGTCGTATCTGATACGGCCGCCAAAATGCGATGGCCATACACCAAAACAGCCCCGAACGGATAATCTCCCCGCTCTTTGGCCTTAACTGCCTCCATAAGCGCCGCTTCCATAAACTTGCGGCTCGGATGTGAGTTTGGTTTCAAAAAATTTCCTCCCTCTGTTGCGTGATTTACCCCTCCTCCTTTAAAACGGGCGGGCGGCAAAAAAAGTTTCGCATAAACACAATACCCGCACCAGGCAAACCTTGATTTTTCGTAGAAATTATAGCCAAATTAGCCCTTTTGTGGTAAAATATGGTAAGCAAAAGTCAGCTAATTACAAATAGATAAACATTAAAAGCCAGTTTATGAAACCAAAAAACAATTTGCGGCTGAGCCAACAAGTCCTAAGCCTGTTAGGTATAATGACTTTGGGATTTTTTGGCCTGGCTGCGCCGGTTTTCGCCGGCACGCCGGTGCTATCGGCGGCGGCCAGCGGCAACAACTATACTCTAACCGTGGATAATGCCGACGCCAGCGCGGCCATTACCCTGTATATGAGCCAAGGCTCGTCCAACTGGTCGCATATTTATAACTGGGGCACCACTGACGGCTACGGCCATTTTAGCGCCACCCAGGGACTGGCTTTTGACGGCAGCAGCAATCCGCTGCAGCTTTATGTGACAGTGGACGGCTTGCAATCCGGCACGGTCCAGGTCTACGCCAGCGGCAACGGCAACTGCACCACCAACTGCGGCACCGGACTGCTGTCCTTAAGCCAGACTGTGGTCGCCTTAGGCACCAACCAAAACAATGTTATTACCGCCTACCCCACGGGCGGCGGCAGCATTTATATTTCCGGCAACAATAACCCCGGCGCCGTCAGCACTTCCATCAGCGGCAACAGCATTACCGTCGGCGGCCTGGCCACCGGCAGTGCGACCATTACCGTCTGTCAGAGCGGCGGCAGCCAGTGCGGCACCATTACCGTTTCGGTCAACGGCGCCAGCACCTCAGGCATCACCTTTAGCAACGCCAGCCCGACCATCCTGCTCGGCCAGAGCCTGGCCGTAAACGTCTACAGCACCGGCGGCAGCAGCAACGGCTTCTATATTTCCAGCAATGGCAACAGCAACACCGTCAGTGCCAGCTTAAGCGGCAGCGTACTCAACCTTTCCGCCCAATCCGTGGGCACCAGCAGCATCAGCGTCTGTCAGACCGGCACCGGCTTTTGCGGCACCCTGAACGTGACGGTCGGCAGCAACGGCACCCAGGGCAGCATGAACTTAAGCACTAATACGCTGAACCTCTCCCCCGGCCAGACCGGAACCGCCACCGTCTCCAACGCTTACGGCACACTCTACGTCTCCAACAATTCCAACAATAGCGTAGCCAGCGCCGGGATTAGCGGCCAGACCGTGAGCGTCTACGGCATCGCCGCCGGCAGCAGCACCCTGTCCATCTGCCAGAACGGCTATAGCGGCTGCGTCAGCCTGTTTGTGGTGGTCAGCGGCAGCGGCAACAGCATTAGCGGCAGCCTGTCGTTCAGCACGGCCAATCCGGTCCTGACCATGGGCCAAAGCCAAAGCGTAACCATTTATTCCCCCAACGGCGGCACAGCGGCCAGCTACTACATTAATACCAACAGCAACAGCAATGCGGTCAGCGCCAGCTTAAACGGCTCTACTCTGTCCCTGTTCGGCCAGAATGCCGGCGTAGCCACCATTAATGTCTGCCAAAACGGCTATTCCTACTGCGGCAACGTCTATGCCACGGTTAACGGCTATAGCGGCGGCGTGACCTTGAGCCAAAGCACTCTTAACCTGAACCTAAACCAGACTTCCACCATTAGCCTGACCGGCGGCAGCGGCACTTATGTCCTAACCAGCAATACCAGCCCGAATGTGGCGTCGGTTTCCCTGTCCGGCAGCTCGCTCTACGTAACCGCCTTAAACAACGGCAATACCACGCTCACTGTCTGTCAAAGCGGCAACACCTCAGCCTGCGGCCAGGCGGTGGTCAACGTCGGTACGGTCAGCGGCTCGGGCATTGTCACTTTTAGCAGCAACAGTCCAACCGTAGCCGTCGGCCAAACTCAAAGCATTACCATTTATGCCACCAACGGCTGGAGCGGCAGTTATGCCGTTACTGCCAACAGCAATTCCGCCGTGGCGACGGTTAACGTGGCAGGCTCCGCCCTGACGCTGACTGGCGTGGCCAACGGTGTTACTAACCTTACCATCTGTCAAACCGGCAGCTCCATTTGCGGAAACCTTTCGGCCACTATCGGCAGCGGCAGCGGCAGCCCCATTGTCTTTTCCACCGGCAGCCTGCCGGCAGCCACCATAAACCAGCCCTATAGCGCTACGCTCAGCTCCACCGGCGGCGACGGCACTTACGCTTATAGCATTACCTCCGGCGGCCTGCCGGCCGGCTTGTCCCTGTCCTCCGCCGGTATTATTTCCGGCACGGCCACGGCCACCGGCACGGCCAACTTCGGCGTCACCGTCCAGAGCGCCGGCAATACTGCCTCCGCCTATTTTACCCTGGCCATTAACGGCGCAGTCAGCATGCCGGACAACTCCTCCGGCGGCGGCACTACCACCGACACCAATACTAACAGCGGCACACTGGCTAACGGCGAACTGATTAACGAAAATGGCACTGTATTCATGATCTACAATGGCACCAAGACGCCATTTGCCAGCGCCGATGCTTTCTTAGGTCTTGGTTTTAGCTTCAGCAACGTAAATACCGTAACCGATTCCGGCCTGCCGCTTTCCGGCAAAGTCGTGGTCACGGCCAAGGGTGCGCATCCGCGCGGCACCTGGCTCCTGTCCGGCCAGACGGTTTACTTCCTTACTCCCAACGGCACCATTGCCGTGCCGGACTGGAACACTTTCTTAGGCAACGGCGGTCAAGCCTCTTTCCTGGTACAGGCCAACAGTTACGATTTGGCCATGCCCAAACTGCCGATTATGACCGCGAGCGATTCCCGCCTGCAGCCCTAAAACATTCCACTGTTTAAAATCCCGCCTTAAGCTTGTCAAAGGGCGGGATTTTTAAGTGCCCAAATGCCTCCTTGACAGCCGGCCCGGGCTTAGATATCGTATACCTACTTTAAAGGAGGCCTGGCCATGCAGACGCAAACCTTGCGGCTAAGCCAAAACGGCTTGCAGGCAGAGATTCAAAGGGTAAGATTGCTGATTCCCAAACGGTTTTTCCAAGCGGCCGAAATTCAGCTCGTGCCCAACCTGGACGAAGAACAAGCATTCAAACTCATCCACGTCATCCAAGCGGATGACTGCAAAGTCAAACCCAAAGGGGAAGTACGCTACGGCAAGTTCCGTTTTGATCTCAACGAGCAGGGGCAGATCACCTTGACAATCAAACGGCATCTCCCCAAGCAAGTTGAGACCGGGCCGGCTGACAACTTGCCCGAAATGGCTGCTATCTGGGACCAGGAAGCCGCGTCGGTTCTCCGCCGGGAACACCAGCCGCTGTTCGTAGACGAAACATGGCGGCACCGGTGGCCCAAGCCGCCGTATGCCGAAGAGCAGGCCAACCGCCTGCGCCATACCGGCTCAACAGCCTAATGGCATGCTGCCAACAAAAAACCCGCCCCTATCCGCCACAGCGGAGAAGGACGGGTTTTTAATCTGCTTAACTGCTACTGGCCGACGATTTGCCCGGCCTGGTAGCCGCTTAAATCGGCGCTAATTACATTGTCCATGCTGTAGCTGTAGGCCGCAAAGTCATCGGCGGAAGCAAACTGCCGCTTTTGGCCGTTGGAGATAATGTAGAGGTTGCCGCCATCGGATATCAGCGTACCGTCGCGGAACTTGACCAGCGGACCTTCCGGCAGCGCCAGATCGGCGGCGTTGGCCGGCACGACCCGGTCAAAGGTAAAACCGTAAGTCTCAAATACCGCCTCCGACTCAAAGCCGCTGCGCTGGCCGCCCAAAATCCACCAGACCGTGCCGCTGCTGTCCTTGACCAGCGCCCCTTCGGGGTGGGCCGCGGTGGAGGAAGCAATCGGGTCGCCGGCCGGATAATCGCTTAAATTGATTTTGAACATGCCATTAACCGGTCCGGCCGAGGTGGACGAGCCCTTTACGTAGCCTAAGTCCGTAAAAACCTGATAAGAAATAAAGCCGCGCTTGGTGTAGCTGCTGCCGACCATATAGACCGTGCGGTTGTCGGACGTATCCAAGGCCAGGGTGCCGGTCATGGCCTTCATAATCTCGCCCTGGACCAGCAGCTTGTCTGC
>CAZJLL010000092.1:0-3502 GCA_964547145.1 uncultured Candidatus Saccharibacteria bacterium
GTCCCTGGTCCCTAGCCTCTTCTCTTCTGTTTCCCCTGGGCACTGTCCGCTCCACGCTTGCCCGCCTGTGGGCGGGCTCTACGCTTGCCTCTTACTTTCCCACATTCCGCGTCGGCGGGACGCCCATATAATTTAAAATAAACTGGGCCATCTGCCCCCAGGCCGGCACGGCCGTGCTTTCCGCAAAGTCCGCATCGCGCGGATGATCAATGCGGATTAGCATCACAAACTTCGGATCGTCCGCCGGCGCATAGCCGATGAAAGAGCCAATGTTGTCGTTTTCCAGATATTTGCCGTTCTGCGCCACCTGAGCAGTGCCGGTTTTGCCTGCCACATAATAGCCGGGCACGCCTGCGTCCTTGCCGTAGCCGTTTTCCACCACGTCAATCAGCATGGCCGTTAGGGCGCTGTCCGTTTGCGGGGAAATAACCTGGCTAACGGCCTGCGGCTGGGTATTAACCGTCCGGCCGTCCGGATAAATTTTAGACTGGACCAGATACGGCTTCATCATTTTACCGCCGTTGGCCAGGGCGTCATATGCCTGGACCATTTGGATCGGTGTTACCAAAATACCCTGGCCGAAACTGGCCGTATCATAGTTAACTTCCACCTTGCCGCTCAAACCGGCGAGATCGCCTTTGGTTTCGGGCAATTCTATGCCGGTAGGCTGGCCAAAACCGAACTTGACCAGATATTTGTAAAAATCCTGATTACCCAGCTGGTCCTTGGCGAAAATAGCGCCGGTGTTAAGCGACCAGTCCAGCACCTGCGTCATAGTCTGCACGCCGTGCGCCTTGTGATCGGAATTGCGGATGGTAAAATTATCCACACTGACCGAACCGGTATCGGTATAAGTCGTGTCCGGCGTTACCTTGCCTTCGTCCAGGGCCGCAGCCATGGTCAAAGCCTTAAACACGGAACCGGGCTCGTAGTTGCCAGTTACCGCTTCATTGTTAAACACCGCCGGATCGGCGACTTTATTGTACTGGTTGGGGTCAAACGTCGGGTAATTGGCCATGGCCAAAATCGCCCCGGTTTTGGGGTCGGCCACAATGACGGAGCCGCTATCCGCTCCATGCTTGGTTACGGTATTCTGCAACAGGCTTTCTGCCTGAAACTGGATGGTTTTATCAATGGTTAAAATCAGGTCCACGCCGTCTTCCGCCGGCTGCTCCTGCCGGGTAGCCCCGAAAATCCAGGCGCCGGCTGTATCCTGCTCCGCCACCAGCTGGCCCGGCGTCCCGGCCAAGTCCTTGTCAAAATAGCGCTCCAGGCCATAAAGGCCGCGCTTGGCGCCGGAATTGTCATAGCCGACAAAACCGAGCGTCTGGCTAAGCAGGCTATTTTCCGGATAATAGCGGGTATCTTCGGAGTCAAAATAAATGCCGGGCAGGGCCAAAGCCTTAATCTTGTCCTGTTCCTCGTCAGTCAGCTGCTTTTTCAGCGGCACGTATTTTTTGTCGGTATTGCTGATTTTGGCCAGCACGTCCTTCTGGTCCAATCCCAGCGCTCCGGCCAGGCTGGCCGCGGTGAGACTGGGGTTTAAAATATCCTGGGGCACGGCGTATACCAGGTAGCTTTTTAAATTGGTGGCCAGGGGGATGGTGTCGTTGGATAGCTTGTCGGCCAGCTTAATTTCCCCGCGGCTGGGAAAGAGTTTTTGATAGATACTATGCTGGGCGTCCGCCTGCTCCCGCGCCTGGGCGCCATGCACAACTTCCAAATAGAACAGCCGGGCTGCCAGGCCTAAAAAAAACAGCAACAAAAAAGCAGCCAAAAAACTGCTGCGGCGGCTGAATGAAGTTTTGTTTATCTTTACTGCCATGCCAGTACTAGCGCTGCGTCAGCTGCGGCACCTGCAGGAACTTGGGCGTGCCCGCCGAGACGTAATTAGCGCTCAAATAATCACTCTGAATGCTGACCATGGAGCTGGCTTCGGAAACTTTCAAATTAATTTTTTTATTATCCTCATTCAATGCCGCCAGCTTGGTCTGCAGCGTCTTAATTTCATAACCCTTGGCCGCAAAATCGTTCACGCCATAAATATAACTCATGAGCAGCACGGCGTTGGCCGCAATTAAACCAACCGACAGCCAATAGGCCAGGGCTTTTGCCGGCCGGTTGGCAACCTTAACGACGGCGGGTTTTTTGGTCCGCCCGAAGACCGGGGCTAAGACATTATCTAATGCGGCGGTTTTGAACATATTTTAGCGGGCTGCTTTTTTAATTTTGATTTTTATTTTTTCGCTTTTCCGGGCTTTGATTTTAACTTTCATGGCAAGGCAAATTAAACTTTAATTATTACCCGCAGCTTGGCCGGCTTGGCGCGGGAATTGCGGTCCAGTTCGGCAGCCGAAGCAGTAACGGGTTTTTTAAAGGCCAGCCGGCCGCGCGGGCTCTTGCCGCAGAGGCACTGGGGAAAATCGGGCGGACAGACGCAGCCCTTGGTCAGGCCGGCAAAAAACCGCTTCACCAGCCGGTCCTCCAGGGAGTGGAAGCTGACCGCGGCCAAACGGCCGCCCGGGGCCAGCAAGTCAAATGCTTTCGGCAAAAAATCGGCCAGACTGTCCAGTTCGCGATTAACCTCAATGCGCAGCGCCTGGAAAACCCGGCGGGCGCTGTCAGCCGCCCGATGCCGGACCGGCTTGGGCAAGGCCCCGGCGATCAGCTCATAAAGTTCGTCGGTATATTTGAACTCGCGCCCTTGCTGCCGCGCTTGTGCTATTTTCCTCGCTATGGCAAAAGCAAACTTTTCTTCGCCATAATCCTTAAAAATTCTGGTTAATTCTTTCTGGTCGTAATGGGCTAAAATAAATTTGGCGTCCGGCTGGCGGCTGTCCTGGTCAAAGCGCATATCCAGAATTTCATGGCCCTGAAAGCTTAAGCCGCGTCCTGCCTGGTTTAATTCGTAGGAGGACAGACCCAGGTCGGCCACAATCCCGTCAGGCGGCGGAAAGCCGTGGTGTGCCGTAATTTTGTCTATTTGGGCAAAGTTGCCGTGATGCAGAATTAGCCGGCCGCTAAGATGAGAAATTCTGTTTTGCAGCTGTTTGGCCTGCTGCTGGAAATTCGCTATGGCATCATTATCCAGATCTATAGCCAGCAGCCGGCCGTTTGGCCCGGTCTGGCGCAAAATCGCTTCGCTGTAACCGCCGCCGCCCAGCGTGGCATCTATAAAATTCTGGCCGGCGCGGGGTTCTAAATACTTAATTACTTCATCCAATAAAACTGGAACGTGTTCATAAGCCATTGCCTCTGCCTTTGTTTTGATTTTATACGCCCAGGCTGCCCAGCTGTTCGGCGGTGTCGGCCAGCTCGCGGGCCGCGGTCACCATCTCCTCCATGCTGGCGGTCTGCTCCTCGGTGGACGCCGAGGCCTGCTCGGTGCCGGCGGCGGTCTGCTCGGCCACCGAGGCGATCTCCTCCACGGCCTTGAAGACCTGGTCGGTGCCCTGGGCCTGCTTCTGGGTCAGCTGGAAGATCTCCTTGGCCAGCTCGTCCA
>CAZJLL010000093.1:0-2978 GCA_964547145.1 uncultured Candidatus Saccharibacteria bacterium
GCCTTTAATAAATTCATAGCCGCCGTCTTCCACCCGGCAATCCACCTGGCGCACGCTGACGCTTTGCGCGCCCAGCTGTTTCAGCCGGGCCACCGCGTCCTGATGCTGGCCAAGCCCCTTTTCCACCTGCACATAAAACGGCAAGTCTTCGCACGGCAAAAAATTCTCAATCCGGTTTCTGGCCTCTGCCGCCCAGATTATCCGGACCGGCCGCCAGGAAATAAGCAGCCACAGCCCGGCTGCAAGCGCGCCCAAAACGACAATGGCCAGCACCACTTTGCCGACGCGGCGCCAGGAAAAATTTTTCCCCATAGCCTTATACTTAAGCCTCCTGCTCCGCCAAGTATTTTTCCGCATCCAGCGCCGCCATGCTGCCCATGCCGGCCGCCACCACCGCCTGGCGGTAGCGCGGATCGCTGGCGTCGCCGGCCACAAAGACGCCGGGAATGTTGGTTTGGGTCTGCTGCCGGACCGCGACATAGCCGCGTTCGTCCACCTCCACGCCCGCGGCGCTGAAAATTTTAGTGCTCGGCGTATGGCCAATGGCCAGGAACATGCCCTGCACCGGCAAGACCCGTTCCTGTCCGGTTTGGCCGTCCTTAATTTTAAGGCCGGTTACCGCTGCCTCGCCCAGCACGTCGGTGACGATGGTGTTGGCCAAAAAACTAATTTTAGGGTTATCCTGCGCCCGCTTGAGCATAATCTTGGAAGCTTTGAATTCCCCCCGCCGGTGGATAATTGTGACCCGGCTGGCAAATTTGGTCAAAAAAGTCGCTTCCTCCATGGCGCTGTCGCCGCCGCCAATGACCGCCAGTTCCTTGCCTTTAAAGAAAAAGCCGTCGCAGGTGGCGCAGGCTGAAACCCCCTTGCCGCGCAGGCGCTGTTCGTTGGGCAGGCCCAGCCAGTTGGCTTCCGCCCCGGTGGCCAGAATCAGCGTTGCCGCCTGATAGCTCTGCTTGTCCGTGGTCACGGTAAACGGCTGCCGCTGCAAGTCCACCGCAGTCACGCTCTCCTGCGCCAGCACGGCGCCAAAGCGTTCCGCCTGCTTGGTCATGGCTTCCATCAGCACAGGACCCAAAACACCCTCCGGGAAGCCGGGAAAATTTTCCACTTCCGTAGTCTGTACCAGCTGGCCGCCCGGATTCGGACCGGCAATAACCAGGGGCTTAAGCTCGCCCCGGGCCGCATACAGCGCCGCAGTCAGGCCGGCCGGCCCGCTGCCAATGATGATAGTTTTATAAACCGATTGTGCAGTCATAAATTTTTAATCTTTATTATAGTGAGCTCCTAAATTTTAGCAGAAGCCGCCAACCCTTGACAAATTGCGGCGTTTTGCCTATACTGCCGGTTCCTCCGGCAATTGGCCGGCGGAAAGTCCCAGGGGGATGGGACGGCAAAAATTAACGGAGGGGGAAAGAACCTTTCTTATGGTTTTGTTCCTGATTGCGGCAGCATTGCTGCTGCCGCTGGCCGCCTTTCTCGGCGGCCGGAGCAAACGGCTGAAGCTGCTGGCCCAAAACGGCAAAGCGCTGCCTAAGGCGGCGCAGGCCATCAGCCTGCTGGTTATGATTACGCAGGGCACCGAACTGC
Organism: uncultured Candidatus Saccharibacteria bacterium; assembly: GCA_964547145.1. Classification (GTDB taxonomy): domain Bacteria; phylum Patescibacteriota; class Doudnabacteria; order UBA920; family UBA920; genus PALSA-1336. The sequence goes on from CAZJLL010000093.1 coordinate 1,591, forward strand.
TGCGCATGCTGCCGCAGATTACGCCCGCGCACTTAACCACCGCTTGCTTCCTGCTGGCCATCCTGTGGGCCGGCAAGGCGGGAACAAAACCGGATGAGCTGGCCTGACGGCCGCCGGATAGGTTCCTGCAGCAAAGACAGGCGAAGCGCTGGTTGAAAATTTCAACCAGCGCTTTTGTGTTTGCTGCTCTATGCCGGACTTATTGCTGCCGGCCCAAAATTACCGGCAGTTCCAAAGTCTGGCCGTTGCGCCAGACTTTGAGCATAACCTGGCTGCCGGCCGTATAGGCCTGGACCGCTTCGTCCAGTTCCGTGGTCTGGCTCAAATCCTGGCCATTGACGCCCAAGACAATATCGCCGGCCTGCAGGCCCGCCGTGGCGGCCGGACCGCCGTCCAGGACCTTGGCAATGTAGGCGCCGTTGTCCAGGCTTAAATGCTGGCTCTGTTTGACCTGCGGGGTAATGGTCTGGAAACTCACGCCCAAAAACGGCCGGCTGACCTGGCCGAAGGTCTGCAGTTGGCTGATGGCATCCTTTACCGTATTAATAGGCACGGCAAAACCCAAAGAAGACCCCTGGGTGTCAATTAAAGTATTCATGCCGATAACCTCTCCGGCCAAGTCAATCAGCGGCCCGCCGCTGTTGCCCAAGTTGATGGCCGCATCCGTCTGGATCCAGTTATGCATGGCCGGGCGGTCCGTGCCGGTCGGTTCCTGCACGTAGCGTTCCAGTCCGGAAACCACGCCGCGGGTGACGCTGTCTTCGTAGCGGCCCAGGGAATTGCCGATGGCAAACACCGTCTGGCCGGTCTCCAGCGCGGCGGAATCGCCCAGGCGGGCCGGCACCAGGCCGCTGGCGGAAATTTTAAGCAGGGCCACGTCGTCATATTTATCATGGCCCAAAATCGTGGCCGGATACTGGCTGCCGTCAGGCAGGATTACCGTATAGTCCAACGAGGTGTCATCCACCACGTGGTCGTTGGTTACAATCAAACCGGAAGCATCGTAAACAAAGCCGGTGCCGGACACTCCTTCCGGCACGGAAATAATTATGGACTGGCTGCTGCTGGCCTGGGCGGGCGGATTATTTTTCGGCACGCCGATAATGTCCACGACGGACGTTTTAATGGTCCGCACGGCCAGAATGCCCTGCTGTTCGTCGCTTAATACCGTGCCGCCCTGGGGCTTGATGGCGTTTTGGGACTGGCTTTGGCTGAATGCCTGGCTGGCAAAAAAACCGGTGGCCAGCAGCGCTATGGCCGCAAAAGTTTTAATGGTTTTATTCATAAGCTGTCTCTTTTCAGCGCCGGTCCGGCGCGGTTTAATGCTATTGGATATTTCGGTCCTGCAATTCGGTAAAAATCTGCCGGGTGGCCAGCAGCCAGTTGGG
>CAZJLL010000094.1:0-8567 GCA_964547145.1 uncultured Candidatus Saccharibacteria bacterium
TGTTTAACATCACCGGCGGCACCTCCCTGGGCATGTTTGAAATTGACGAAGCGGCCAAGGTTATTACCAAGAGCATTGACGCCGACGCCAAGGTCAAGTTCGGCGCGGTTATTGACGAAAATATGGGCGACGAGGTGCGGATTACTGTTATTGCCACCGGTTTTGACGAGTCCAGCAAGCGGCCCAGCCCCGTAACCATGGTGCTTAACGACGAACCAAAAAAGCCGAAAATGCAGGAACCGGCCTTCAGCAACCCTGTGCCGCCGGTGGAAGTCCGCAAACCCATGTTCAATCCCAAGCCGGCCCCGCCGATTGAAACCGAACCGCAGCCGCCGGCCGGCAGCGATGATGAGCTGGACATCCCGGCTTTCATCCGCAAAAAAATGAAATAAATGGCTTGATAAAAACCGCACTCTTGCGGTTTTTATTTTTTTGTGCTATAATTAATTCAGGTTAAACATTTCATGGTCGATTTTCCCCACAAGGAAAGAAATGTTTATAAAGCGCTGAGAAACCAAAATCAGCAAAACAAAATTACAATTAAATAGGATTCCACCCGACTTTATCGGCTCTTTCAATTGGGGAGCGGATAAGGAATCGGCCGTGCTTTATTATATGACGCAAGAAACTCCGGCTAAGGTTTTCAGCCTTCTGGGCGTGGCTTTAAGCTCCCTGTTCTTTTTATTCGCAGTGACGGTTACCAATGCCAGTTTCAGCCAGACCGAAAAGCCTTTCCCTGCGACTTTCAATCCTGACCGGGTGATGGCCTTTTTGGACCAGACGTCCAACTCCTATGCCCGTTTTTTTCACGAGGATTTCGTGGCTCCGGGCGTGCAGAGCTATGCCATTATGCAGGACAACGTCAATTACGTCATTGACGAAGCAAGCCCTTCTATTTTGCATTATACGGGCTTGTCGTCTTTGGCTGACGTAAGCAATAGCGTTCCTACGGCCATGCCGCAAGTGGCCGGCGCCTCTGTCAGCAAAGCCCTGGGCGGGAATTACGGACAAACGGGAACGTTCAGCGTGGATACGTTGTATTCATTTCTGATCCGTTAAACCATCCGCCAAGTTCGCCTGCTAAAACCCCGGCTGTGCCCCCGGGGTTTTTGTTATGGCCGGCCGGGTTTCGGAGGGGTAACTTTGGCCTGCTAAATAAACTATGTGGATATCTGGCGCGGCCGCGGCCGGGTTTTTTAAAAAACCTCGGCTTTTTATAAAAATTGAAAAAAACTATATATGGTATTACAATATAAAAGGTGGCTACTATATGTGGTAGCATTGCCAATCGGGGAAATCCAAACAAAAACACACGGCCCCGCCGGCGAAACGGCCAAAAATGGGTCAAACAGGAGGCTTAAAACAAGCCGGATGCGTTTCCGGGCTTGTTCAAAGACCGCCTAAAAAGCCTTGTTTCCTTTAATTACTTATTGTCATTTTAGTTAAAAAGCCGGTATGCACTGCCCTAATTGCCAATATGAAGATACTAAGGTTTTGGACAGCCGGCCGGTGGACGAAGGGAGCGCCATCCGCCGCCGCCGGGAGTGCGACAAGTGCGGTTTTCGGTTCAGTACTTATGAAGAGATTGAGATTTTGGACCTGACCGTGGTCAAGAAAGACGGCCGCAAGCAGATGTTTTCCAAGGAAAAGCTGGAGCGTTCCATCCGCCTGCCCATGGACAAGCGGCCGCATACGGACGAGACCCTGCGCAAACTGCTGTCCGCCATTGAAATAGAGATTCAGAAAAAAGCCAAGGACGGGGAAATTAAGAGCGCGGATATCGGCGACATTGTGATGAAAAAAATCAAGAAAGTGGACAAGGTCGCTTATATCCGTTTTGCCGCCGTTTACCGCCAGTTTGAAGACGTGGACGAATTCAAACAGGAATTAAAAAAACTTTAGCCGTTTATAAATTTAAAGAAAAAAATTAAATAACATTAATTAATATGCCATCCAAAGTCAACCTGCAGGAACGAAAGGTCAACGCTCTGTCCGAACTCGGAGAGAAGATTTTTTTGGACCGCTACGCGGTAAAGGACATCAAGCGCGAAACGCTGGCCGCGGGCGATACGGTCGTGGTCCTGGTCAACCCTAAAACCGGCCAGCGCGAGATCGGTGAAATTGAAAGCTTAAATCGAGAGGCCAGGGAAGTGTCCGTCCGCATGCGGGATGGCAAGCTGGAATACCGGGCCATCGAACACGTGGACAAGCCGCTGGAGCTGGTGCCGGAGCAGATGTTTGACCGGATTGCCCGTCATATTGCCAGCGTGGAGAAGACCGAAGAAAAGCGGACGGAGTGGCAGGATCGTTTCCGCCGGCTGATGGATGACTGGAAGTACGTGCCGGCCGGCCGGATTTTTACCGGCGCGGGCACGGGACAAAACCTGACTTTTTACAACTGCTACGTCATTCCTTCCCCTCAGGATTCCCGCCAGGGAATTTTTGACACCTTGGGCCAGATGGCGGAGATTATGAGCCGCGGCGGCGGCGTAGGCATTAACGTGTCCACCCTGCGTCCGCGCTATGCCTATGTCAAAGGCGTCAATGGCCGTTCCTCCGGTTCCGTCTCCTGGGCTTCGCTGTACAGCTTTGTTACCGGCCTGATTGAACAGGGCGGCAGCCGCCGCGGTGCGCTGATGTTGATTTTAAACGTCTGGCATCCGGATGTTATTGATTTTATTAATTCCAAGAAAGAAGCCGGCAAAATCACCAACGCAAATATCTCGGTCGGCATTACCGACGAGTTCATGGAAGCGGTTAAAAACGATCAGCCCTGGGACCTGGTCTTCCCCGACACGTCCGACCCGCTGTATAAGGACCGCTGGGACGGCAATATCCGCCGCTGGAAAGAAATTGGCGGCAAGGTGATTAAGCACAAGACCGTGCGCGCTGCGGACATTTGGGACAATATCATCACCTCGGCCTGGGGTTCGGCCGAGCCTGGCATGTATTTCATTGACCGCGCCAACCATTATTCCAACTCCTGGTATTTTTCCGATCTGCCCTGCACCAATCCATGCGGCGAACAGCCGCTGCCGGCCTGGGGCGTGTGCAACCTCGGGCACGTCAACCTGGCCCGCCACATCGACAAAAATACCGGCGAGGTGCTGTGGCACGAATTGAAACAGACCGTGCAGGACGCGGTGCGCTTCCAGGATAACGTGGTGGATGCGACGCCGTATTTCTTTGACGAAAATTACAAGCAGCAGATGTCCGAGCGCCGCGTCGGCATGGGCACTATCGGCCTGGCGGAGATGCTGATTTACAAGCATCTGCGCTACGGCAGCCCGGAAGGGGTGGCCTTTATTGACAAACTGTATCAGTTTATTGCGGTAACCGCCTACGAAACTTCTGTGGAGCTGGCGCGGGAGAAGGGTGCCTTTGCCAGATTTGACGCCGAAAAATTCCTGCAGAGCGGCTACATGAAGCAGATGCCGGAATATGTCCGGGACCTGGTTCGCCGCTACGGCATCCGCAACGTGACGATTCTGACGCAGGCGCCGACCGGCACCGTCGGCACCATGGTCGGCACCTCCACCGGCATTGAACCGTTCTTTTCCTGGACTTATTTCCGCAAGTCCCGCCTGGGCGTGCACGAGGAAAAGATTAAGCTGGCTCAGGACTGGCTGGACGAGCATCCCGGCCAGGAACTGCCGGATTATTTCGCTACGGCCATGGACTTAATGCCGGAAGAACACGTGCGGGTACAGGCCGCCATCCAGCGCTGGACCGATGCGGCCATTTCCAAAACCGTCAATGCGCCGCAGGATTATTCCGTTGAGCAGACCAAGCAGCTTTATACGCTGATGTATGACTTGGGCTGCAAGGGCGGTACCATTTATCGGGATGGCAGCCGCGACGAACAGATTTTGGCCACCGATCACAAGAAGCTGGGCAAAGACGCCGCCGATCAGGTGGAAGCCAAGAGAACCGAAGAAACGGCCAGTCCCTCGGCCTCGCTCTCTTCCAGAGCCCAAGAAGTCATGTCCGTGTCCGGCGACAAGGTGCAAATTAAGCTGGCGCCCCGCCAGCGCCCGGATATCATGCAGGGTATTACCTACAAAATGCAGACGGCTTACGGCAATTTATACGTGACGATTAACGAGGACCAGAACGGCCCGTTTGAGGTTTTTGCCCAGATGGGCAAAGCCGGCGGTTTCTTTTCCGCCCAGACTGAAGCGATTACCCGGCTGATCAGCTTGTCGCTGCGTTCCAACGTAGCCATAGAGGAAGTGGTGGAACAGCTTAAAGGCATTCGCGGTCCGGACGTAAGCTTTTCTGACGGCGGCGTGATTTTTTCCCTGCCGGACGCAATTGCCAAAATTTTGGAGAAGCACGTTAAGCGCGGGGAGAAGCAGATGTCTCTGTCCCTGCCGGACACATCCGCCCCGGCGCCGGCTAAAGAGGAATTGATTTTCCGGACTGAAGAAAAGATGGTGGAAACCATAGCCGAGGAGAAAATCAAGGCGAGCGGGCAGCTGACTTACAAAAAGACCCAGAAGATTTCCATTGCTAATTTGGGGAATGCGCCGGTCTGCCCAGCCTGCGGCGATATGCTGGTCTTTGCCGAAGGTTGCAGCAAATGCAATTCCTGCGGCTATTCCAAGTGCGGCTAGCGTAAATATTGATACAAGGCGGCGGTCTCTTGGCCGCCGCCTATTTGTAACAGTTCAAGGGCAAGTTAGCTTACAGCAAGTAGCAAAGGAATAGCAAACCTAATTTAAAGATTAAAAGATTTAATGATTGAAAGATTAGGATATAGCATTAGAATATCAAAATCCAAATTTCCAATTTCCAATCAATTTGTAGTGAGCAGTGAGGGAATAGATGACTTTAAAAGTCAAAGGTCAAAAGTCCCCTTACACCTTATATCCCTACATCCTTAAATCCTTACATACTTATATCCCGTAATTTTGCCAATTTTATTTAATTTTGTTCAATCTTGTCAATTACTAGCCTCTAGTCTCTAATCTCTTGCTTCCGCCATGCGTTCTCCTGCCAGCAAATATGCCCACAAAAAAGAAAACTAAAAAAATCGCCGTGCCGCAAAAGTTCAGCAGCGAGCCCAAGGGACTGGTTATTTGCTATATTGGCGCGGGCAAAGGCAAGACTTCGGCGGCCATGGGTTTGGCTGTACGCGCCGCCGGTGCCGGCCAGGACGTGTTTATTTTGCAGTTTGTCAAAGCAGGCAATAAAAGCGCCGGGAAAATCAAGGATGGAGAATGGCCGGTTTCCAGCGAAATCAATTTTTTTAACAATGCCGGCTATCCGGCAGACGTCGGCCGGGTGGAGAATGAGCAGGTCGGCCTGGGCTTTGTCGGCATCCTGGGCGACAAAAAAGAAAAAGACCTCCACGTCCGGGCGGCGCTGCAAGGCCTGGAGCGCGCCAGGGAAATTATTGTTTCCGGGCGGTACGGGCTGGTCATTCTGGACGAAATCATATCCGCCGTGGAAGTCGGGCTGATTGAAGAGCGCGATATCCTGGAGTTGATTAAGCTTAAGCCTCCGCTGCAGCATTTGGTTATTACCGGCCATAATAAATTTCCAAAACTGCTCAAGGCCTGCGATTTGGTAACCGAAATGAAGATGCTCAAACACCCCTACTACCAGGGTATTCTGGCGCAGCGGGGGATTGATTATTGAATCTTTGGCCCGTCTGGTTTAGAATAAGAAGGACGATGTCCATGCGCAAAAAAATAATTTTCGTCTTTTTGGCGGCGGCGCTGCTGGCAATTGGCTGTGCCAGGCCGCCTGCGGCAAAGCCGGCAGAACAGGCGGCCGCTCCCGTTCCGCAGTTTACGGTTTACCAGAGCGTGGCCGGCGCTGGCGAGCGGCAATATCAGGCCCAAGCCGGCGAAACCGCACTGGCGCTGCTGCAAAGCAGCCACCGCGTGGATAGCAAGAGTTATGCCGGCATGGGCGAGTTTGTATCCGGCATTGACGGCGTCTCGCCCGACGCGCAGCATTTTTGGGCTTTTTACGTCAACGGCCGGTCCAGCAACGTCGGCGCCGGCAGTTATCAGCTGCACAGCGGCGACCGGATTAATTGGCAGCTGGAAGACATTGCGGCCGGACAATAGGAAATTTTAACATAATAATTTTTTTGGTTATGGTTTATTTGATTGTGCTCTTGGCTGCCGCCGTCCGCTTTGTGCCGCATCTGCCCAATGCCGCGCCCCTTACGGCGCTGGCGATTTTTGCCGGGGCCAATCTGCCTAAAAAACAGGCTATTGCCATTACGCTGCTGGCCCGGCTTATCAGCGACGTCTTTTTGGGTTTTTTTGCCTGGCCGCTCATGCTGGCGGTTTACGCCTGCCACCTGGCCGGCGTCCTGCTGGGCATGTGGATTAGCCGGGGTGAAGGCCGGCGCTGGCTAAGAATATTCAGTGCTCCTTTGTTTTCTTCCGGCCTGTTTTTCCTGGTAACTAATTTTGCTTTTTTGTACGGCAGCTATCCGCATAATTTGGCCGGCATCGCGCAGGCTTACTTAAACGGCCTGCCGTTTTTCCGCGGCACTTTGCTCGGTGATTTTGGCTATACTATTTCTTTATTCGGCATTTATCAATTTTTTTGCTATGTCCGCTCAGTCCACAGGCCAGCAGCCAGCCTTGCGTAAAGGCGAAGATTGCATCGGCGTGACGGTGGTATATTTCTGCCATGACGGCAGCGGCAGTTTTGTGATGGCCCGCCGTTCGGCCCAGGCGCGGGATGAACAGGGCCGCTGGGATATCGGCGGCGGCGGGGTGGAGCTGCACGATACCGTGGAGCAGACCCTGCGCAAAGAAATTAAGGAAGAATATGGCACTGAAGTCCGGCAGGCGGAGTTTTTAGGCTATCGCGACGTCCACTGCACGCATAACGGCCGGCCGACCCATTGGCTGGCGCTGGATTTTAAGGTTTTGGTTGACCCCTCTTTGGTTAAAAACGGAGAGCCGCATAAATTTGACGAAATCGGCTGGTTTACCCTGGGCAAGCTGCCGTCGCCGCTGCATTCGCAGCTGCCTGCGTTTTTGGAAAAGTACCGGACCAGGCTATGAAATTGGCGGTAACCGTCCATCCTAATTCCCGGCAGCCCAGGATCAGGCGGGACGAGCAGGGCGGCCTGCATGTTTACGTCAGTCCGCCGCCGCACGAGGGCCGGGCCAATGCCGCCGCGCTGCAGGCGCTGGCTGCCTATGTCGGGGTAAAAAGGTCGCAGGTCCGGCTGGTGCGGGGCGGAACGGACAAACACAAAATTTTTGAAATTTTGTCATGAGTAAAAGCCGCGTATTTGTCGGCCTGGCCGCAGGGTTTGCTTTAGGCATCTTAATGGCGTCCCATTTTGCCTTTTCGGTGCCGGTTTTGCTGGCCGCCTTGGCGGCGGCTTTGGGCGCATTCGCCCTGTTTGCCATAAACAGGTTCGGTCCCGGCGCCTTTGCGGCGCTGTTTTTGTGCGCGGCGGCTTTGGGCGCCCTGCGCCTTGAAGCGGCCGACCGGACCAGTGAATACGCCGGCCTGCTCAATCAAAAGCAGAAGCTGGAGGGATACATTGTAGAAGAGCCGGACGTCCGCGAAAATTATCAGATGCTGACCGTGCAGCCCAAGGGATTCGGCCAAAATATTTTGGTAACTACTACTTTTGCCCAGGAATATTTTTACGGCGACTGGGTGCTGCTGGAGGGAAAGCTTCAAGAAGCGAAAAATTTTGACGATTTTGATTATCAAAAATACCTGCAGCGCTACAACATTTATGCCGTGGAGCGCTATCCCGACGTTTTGGTGCTGAAGAGCCGGCAGTTGAATCCGGTTAAATACGGCCTGCTTAGGTTGAAAGGGGCGTTTGCGGCGCGGGTCGGCCAGTTGCTGCCGGAACCGGAAGCCAGTTTGCTGCTGGGCATATTGATTGGCGCCCGCAAGACGCTGCCGCAGCAGGTGGTGGACAATTTTAACGACACCGGCACGTCCCATATTATTGCCGTGTCCGGTTTTAACATCACCATAATTATTTCCAGCCTCGCTGCAGGGGCCTATTTGCTGGGCCGCCGCGCAAGCTTTTATCTGTCGTTGGCTTGTCTGTTGGCTTTTGTTGTTATTGCCGGCGCTTCTGCTTCGGTGGTGCGCGCGGCCTTAATGGGCCTGTTGCTGCTGGCGGCTTTGAATATCGGCCGGCAGTACGCCATTGTGCCCGCGCTATTTTTTGCCGCGCTGCTGATGCTGCTGCAGAATCCGAAAATCCTTTTTTGGGATGTCGGCTTCCAGCTGTCATTTGCGGCCACGCTGGGCATTATTTACTTTTTGCCCGTGCTGCAAAAAACCGCCGAGCATTGGCCGGAGCTGTGGGGAATTAAGACTCTGCTGCTGACTACGCTGGCGGCCATTGCCGCCACGCTGCCGCTGATTCTTTATACGTTCGGCCGTTTGAGCCTGTCGGCGCCTTTGGCCAATATACTGGTGCTGCCGGCCGTTCCCCTGACCATGCTGCTGGGTTTTTTGACCGTATTGCCGCTGGCCGGGCCGGGTTTTGCCCTGCTGGCCCGCTGGCTGCTGGCTTACATCTTGAAGGTGATTGCCGTGCTGGCCGCCTTGCC
>CAZJLL010000095.1:0-2059 GCA_964547145.1 uncultured Candidatus Saccharibacteria bacterium
CAGCTTCAAGGTCGACGCCGCAGACTTTAACCGCTTTCGGACCGTAGGAGAGCTCATCGCCGACATTTATTTCCAGATCCACTACTACAACCACGAGCGGATTCACACCAAACTAAAAATGCCGCCGGCAACTTTTGCCGAGCGGCGGTAAGCTTAACAATTAACCGACTATCCCTTACACTAAAGACAACCCTTACAAAGAATTGGGTACACGCCACGTCTTTGAATAGTATTAGATTGGTTGAGGGATCGACAAATAAAACTTCAGCAATGCTTCTAACTTCTTTTGCTGTAGTTGCTCTCCATTCTATATGACGGGCATCCATAATAACAGCAGGATACTTACTGCTGAAATTTACAATATGCCCATCTTGAACCCTGGGAATAAAAATTGGCGATGAGGAGAATAAGTCTGACATAAGACCATTCTACTCTTTTTTGGCTTATATTTCAAGATTTAAAAAATGCCTTTGGGAATTAAAGAGTCTGACCAAGATTTAAGTTAAGCAATGTCCCAAATGAGCCAGAGAAAATTTTCACCAATTTTACAATGACTTATGAAATTTAAAACCATTGCATTTTTAAATTTTCTTTTAAACTCTTATCCCAACCACGATTTTTAGCATATTCATCTAAGTGGATTAGGTTGCCAGATAAAATGTCGGCGGCCATATTATATTTTGTATGTTTATTTATAGCAAATAAACGAATTAGCCGATCCATTGCGGCAATATCAACGGTGATAAATTAAGGGATATAGATTTACTACCACCTGTCGATTTGCTGGAGAAAAGAAATAAAAATAGTTGCTGACAGAAACAAAAACACCACGGTTGACGGTGATGCTCTTGTTGGTAGCGCTACCGTCTTCGCTGAAGCTGCGGACGGGCAGGCAGGGAAATTCTCTAGGCGCAAAACCACGAAAAAACCCCGACGCAAAGTCGGGGCTTTTCGTGGTAGCGCTACAGGGAATCGAACCCTGATTTAATGGCTGAAAACCATTCGTCCTAACCATTAGACGATAGCGCCAGATAATAAATTATGATTTACAGATTTAAGATTTATGATTTGCTACTGAATAAAGCAGGTTTTACACTCCGGCTTGTAGGCCGGAATGACAGACGGCCGATTTTAAGACGGATTTTGAAACCTTTTTGATATAAGAATTTGGCAAATTTTTTGTGTAAAAGCTTCTGCAGTTTATCATAATTAACGCTTTTTTTCAAGAGGCGGGAGTAATGCTATAATGAATTATCATGACCGGAAAGAAACCAACCAGAATTTTAGACGGCATTAGCCGGCCGGCAAAAGCCTTGCCAAAATCGGCAGGACACAAGCCCATTGCCAGTCTGCTGCCGCACAAACAGGTAGACGGCCTGGTTAAGGCAGGCCTGGCGGCGGCAATAAGGCCGCAGACCAGCCGGACCAGGATTTACGTGCCCAACAAGCTGGCCCACCGGCCGCCGGCCTTATGGCAAAAACTGTTGCGGCGGACGCAGGTACCGGTAGCCGCGGCTTTAGCGGCCGTGCTGCTGGCCTTTTCCGGCGGCATGTGGTATGCCTTGTCCACGCCCAAGACCGAAGCCACGGACCAGGCGGACCTGACGCCAGCCGGCGGCGCGCCCGTGCCGCTGCCCAACCGGGCCTTGGGCCCGCAGAACAACAGCGACCTGTCCAACGACGTCCTGTTCAACACCCCGCTGCAGTCGCTGAAGAGTTATTTTGAAAGCACCTCCCAGCCGGACATTATTGCCAGGCGCCAGGCCCAGCTGGCCGAATATCTTAAGGAAAAAAATTCGCCGCTGGCCGACGAGGCGGACGTTATTGCCGCGCAGCCCCACTGGAAAATGATCCTGGCCATTGCCTTTGCCGAAAGCACTTTGGGCAAGCGCTGCTATTACTTTAACTGCAGCGGCATCGGCGGCAGCCAGATTAAGACCTACAGCAGCCTAAAGAGCTGGATTTACGACTTTAACCGGCTGCTGGACAAGCGCTACCAGGACCAGACTTTGGAGCAGATGTGCGGCGTTTACGTGCAGCCGTGCAATCCCAACTGGCT
>CAZJLL010000096.1:0-3523 GCA_964547145.1 uncultured Candidatus Saccharibacteria bacterium
GCATTTGTTGTAAAACTCTATTGTCCCATACATTACGCCGTGGTCGGTTAGGGCGATACTGTCCATGCCCAAAGCCTGGACCCGTTCCGCCAGGGCATCAATCTTGGACAGGCCGTCCAGCAGGGAGTAGTGGCTATGGCAATGCAAATGGGTAAAATTCATGGCAAAATAGCCGCAAAGCGGCCAAATGAATTCGGAAGCTGCCGGCAATTTTTCTTTGGCCGGCAAGGTTATCATACCAAAAATCGCCTGCCTTTGCTATAATAATTCTATCCCAAAACAAAGACTCAAATGTCTCTTCTTACAGACAAAATCGAACTGGAAGTCCAGCAGGCCGAGCTGGGGGCGCAAAAGGCGCTAAGCGGCTTTCCGCCGGCTGCGCGCTGGTTTTTAATCATCGGTTTGCTGGCCGCCGTGCCGGTCTATTTCATTTCCCGCCTGGCCGCGGACAGCTGGTGGCAAAAAAGCCTGCAGAGTGAAATTATTTCGGCCAAGCCCAGTTTTACCAACCCGCAGGCGCTGAAAATTTCCGATGTTTCGGTAGTGGCGCAGGGCAATAATTCCTACGCCGCCGCAGTGCAAATCAGCAATCCGAATCTGGACTTGTCGCTGGACCGGGTCAGCTACGAATTTGATTTCTATAACAGCCAAAAACAGCAAGTCTATAGCGCGCCGGGCCAGCTGTATTTGCCGCCCGACCAAAGCAAATACATCATTGCGCCGAGCTTTACCAGCACCGATGCCGTGGCTTACGCCTCGTTCAAGCTGCCCGACCAGCTGCCCTGGCAAAAACGCTTAGGCATCCCTCAAATAACTTTAACCGCCGCCGCGCCCAGTTATTACAATCAGGCCAGCCCGCCGGCTTTCGTGGTTGCCGGCAGCTATTACAATAACAGTCCCTACATCCTGGCCACCGTCCACCTGACATTTGTGCTGTTTGACCAAAACGGGAAGATTGTCGGCGTCAGCCAGCGCAGCGACAGCACAGTCCAGCCGTTTGAACGCCGCGCCTACCAGCAGCTCTGGCCCAACCTGCTCGCTCCCGCCGCCGGCCTGGGCCGGGTGGAAGTCGCCGCCGAAACCGACGCCCTGGATGCCGCCAACCTGTCCGTGCCTGCCGCCGGGACCAGTTCTGCTTCCGACCTGGGACGCCCCAAGTGACCTTATGTTCAAATTCTTCAGCCGTTTCAAATATTTTGACGTGCCGCTGCTCATTGCCACGCTTCTGCTGGCGCTGGCCGGCCTGGCCGTTCTTTACGGCACTACGCTGTCGGAAGATTCCAGCGCCATTTTTTTCCGGCAGCTTGCCTTTGTCGGCCTTGGCCTGCTGGCTTTTTTCTTTTTCGGCTTTTTTGACTACAATAGCCTAAGCAAGCTGAACCGCGGCGTTTATGTCGCGTTCATAATTCTGCTGCTTTATCTGCTAATCTTCGGTTCCATTGTCCGCGGCGGCCGCCGCTGGATCAGCCTGGCTTTTTTAGGATTCCAGCCGGCGGAATTCGTCAAAATCGTGGTCATCTTGGGCCTGGCGCGCCTGCTCTACCTTAAACGCGGACAAATTAACTCCTTAAAAACGCTGCTCTGGTCCTTCCTTTACGCCCTGGTGCCGGCGCTGCTGGTTATTGCCGAGCCGGACCTGGGCTCCGCCCTGATTATCATGAGCCTCTGGGCCGGCATTATCCTGCTCAGTCCGATTAAAAAAAGGTTTTTGATTATTTTATTCGTCGCCTTTCTGGCGGTCTGCGGCGTCAGCTGGAAATTTTTCCTCAAACCGTTCCAGAAAGACCGCGTCCAGGTGTTTTTAAATCCGGAACTGGATCCGCGCGGCCGGGGCTACAACGTCAGGCAGGCCACTATTGCCGTAGGCAGCGGCGAGCTGTTCGGCCGGGGCCTGGGCAAGGGCGTGCAAAGCCAGCACAAGTTTTTGCCTGAGCGGCAAACCGACTTTATTTTTGCCGCCAGCAGCGAGGAAATAGGATTTTTGGGCTCGTTCAGCCTGCTCGGTTTGTATTTTTTCCTGCTCTACCGCATCCAGAACATTCTGAAGCGGGCCAAAGACGATTTGGGCATGTATATCGCCGGCGGCGCCTTCTTTTTCTTTCATGTCCTGATCAACGTAGGCATGAACATCGGCCTGCTGCCGGTTACCGGCATTCCGCTGCCTTTTGTCAGCGCCGGCGGCAGTTCCGCCGTGGCCTGTTTTGCCCTGCTGGGCATTGTCCAGAACGTGGCAGTCCAGTCCAAAGTTTTGCGCTTCTAAGCAAAAAATGCTATGCTTCAGTTGAGGTTCGCGGCCAACACTGACTTTTAAGAAACCCGCCGATATGAAAAATTTTAATTTAAAAAAAATTGTGGAGTGGCTCGGCCTTATCCTAAAATGCCCCATCTGCGGCCATAAGTATAAGCTGGAAAAAACCCGCATCGTGGAAAGCGAGCAGGACGAAGTTATGAACGAGGCGCGGATTTTAATCCATTCCGACTGTTCCAAATGCAAGAGCTCGGTCATGTTCAACGTGGAGATCCAGGGCCCCGAAGTGTTCAGCGTGGGCATGATTACCGATCTCACCGGCCAGGACAGCAGCAAATTCCAAAAGCTTAAGCCCATCCACGTCAACGAAATCATCGGCCTGCACCAGGAATTGAAACGCTTTAAGGGCGACTTTATTACCACCTTCACCAAAACCCAAAAAGCAAGCTAAATAAATCTGTCGACAAAAATAGGCAAAATTTAAGAAGGCTTCACCAAAGGAGAAGCCTTCTTTTTGTGATTTCTGACAAAATCACAAATTAAGCGATCAAAGCTCGACAGGCTGATTTCCTCGCCACGGACACGAACAGGTCATCGCTGTCGTCGTAGGACGGAAGACCGCCGCCGACGCGGAGGCCGTCCGGGTTGAGCCTGACGCAGACGCGAAACCGGTTGGAGTCTAAAATGCGGCCCCAATGCCTTTGGCCGTTGAACAACCGCTGGCCAGTGGCTTTCTGGTGCGCCAGCACGACCTGTGAGAAGATGCGCTCGTCGGTGCGCTCGTTGTCCTCGCCCAGAGCCGTGATATTGGCGCCCTGAGTTTGCCAGTTTGTATAGTTCCACCGCGGCGTCATGTCCAGTAGGTAGTACCCGGCAATAGGATGACTATCACCGACTTCCCTGTACTCCGGCTCCAGGAACCAGTCTACGCCAGGGTAGAAATTGTGCTTGTGGTTGGTGTCCGTGCCAAGGATAGAGTGCTGCTCGCGGAACGAAAGGGTTGAGCCGAAGCCCAAAACCCACTTGTTCGTTCCGGCCGCATTCTGCTCGGCGCACTCGGCGATCTGCTCAGCCGAGGGCACCCAGACCGGCACATCCTGTGGCCAAATACGGCCGAAAGTTGCCAAGTGTTGTCTGTAAGTAACCACATGGATCACTCCCAGTTTCTTGATGGCTCCGTTTATGTCAAAGACCGGCTTCATCTTATGCCTCCATGTTTGGTTGTTTCCTTGGACCGCAAGGACATAGGTCTGCCTAAAAGGCAAGACTTAATAC
>CAZJLL010000097.1:0-1540 GCA_964547145.1 uncultured Candidatus Saccharibacteria bacterium
GACAATCAGCGCTATAAGCAAGGTATCGGGCAGCCAGAGCAAGGCCAGAGCCAGCGCGTAAAAACAGAAAGACAGCCACGGCAGCAAATAAGCGGCCACCAGCACAAAAATAATTTTGATTGCCTCAGGACCAAGCATAAAGCGCCAGCAGGCATAAAGCGCCAGCAGGCATAGAATGCCGCCCAAAGCCAGCAGCGCTTTAGCCTTGCCGGTCCAGACCAGCTGCTTCCGCTGCTCCCCCTGCGGCCGCAGCCCTTTCTGCCAAAGCAGGCGAAAGTAACGGCCTGGTTCGTAGTTTTCCAGCTGCAGCAGATAAAGCTGGTATTTGATTATCTTGAAATAATTAAACATAACGCTTAGATTTTAGCGTCGATAAATTGTCCGATCATGGTCAAGAATTCATCCGGCTGGTCCAGGAAGGAAAAATGCCCTGCCTTGGCAATAATCCGCAGAATAGAGCCGGGAATAAGCGCTTGCATCCGGCGGCCGAAAACCGGAGGGGTTTCGCGGTCCAGCTCGCCATTGATAATCAGCGCCGGACAGGAAATTTTTTGCATATCCGCGGTCAGATCTTCGCCGGTAACCTGAACGAACGTCTGCTGCAGCTTGGGCGTGGCTATATAATCTTCGGCACCGATTAATTTATAAATGCGCCGCCTAAGCCCCGCCAAAGCCTTAAGACGGAATACGGGCCTAACAAGCTTGGCCAAAAAATTAAGCAGTTTTTTCTTGCCGGTCGGCATGGCAAAGCCGGCACTGTCCGCCAGAATTAATTTACCGACCAGTTCCGGCCTGGTTGCGGCCAATTTTATGCCGATGCGGCCGCCAAAAGAATGGCCGACTATAATAACCCGGCCCAGGGACAGCTTGGTTATTGTTTCCGCTGCTACGGCCGCGTAATCCCCTACCGACATTGATTTTTCCGGCAGCGGCGATTTGCCGAAGCCGGGAAAATCTAAAGACAGCGCGCGATATTTTCCCGACGGCAGGCGCTTGATTATTCCGTCCCAGATTTCCTTGCTGCTCCGCCAGCCATGCAGGAAAACGATGCTTTCCCCGCTCCCGCCAAAATCCTGATAGCTAATCAGCAGTCCGTTGGCAACAAGTTCCTTTTCCATATATTAGTATGATACCATTACCGTTTTCTAAGATAAAACCCCCAAAGTTTTGGGGGTTTTATCTTGGTCGGGCTGCTGGGAATTGAACCCAGTCTACACGCACCCGAAGCGTGCGTACTACCGGCATACTCCAGCCCGAAAACTACAGTATTATAGCGATTTATGGCTATTTTAGCAAACCCTGACTATGCCGTTCCCCTGTTCCGGAATTGTTTAATAATCGGAGTTGTTTTTCTGACTTTCAATAAGACATCAAAATAAAACCTAAACAATACTAAACCCGCCCTTTAGGGGCGGGTGTTGTGATAATAATGGTGGACCATACCGGATTTGAACCGGTCGCCTCCCCGATGGACATCGGGACGCCTGCCTATCGGTAGGAGGGCTCTGTCAAAACAAAAACAACCCTCGCGGACCGAGAT